>CAYTKG010000009.1:0-9167 GCA_964438335.1 uncultured Candidatus Saccharibacteria bacterium
TAAATCGCTTTGAGCCTTCTGAGCATTACGGAGTAATGCAAAAGTGCAACGTGGTCGACCGAGCATAAACGAAGGAGAAGTCGACGTCGGCGAGCGTTCTTTTTATTGGCTAACTTGAGAGATGAACATCTCTCCCTCACAATCAGCTACAGCCCAATCACCCGTACTAGTACATTCCCATTCTCCACCTACAAGATTACATGAAACACTTCCTGAAAAAGTTCCCTTTTTCCATTTATTTAAAAGAGAAGTTAAATCTGCATTACTGTTAAATTTACAAATTCCATCCCTACCCTCTATAAGTTCTGTCTGTCTATTCGCTTCTTGTTTTTGTTGTTGAATTTGCTCTTGTGTCGCACCGCCAGTCAACATTTGCTGAACCAATTCTTCACTAAAATTGATATCTTGTTTTTCAGTTCTTAGATAAAGTATACACTTATTTGCTTCGGTTCCTTTTATCTCATAAAATGTGGTGGTGACTATAAGCATTCCAAACATATTAATAGTTGAAGTATAATTTACTTTTGCTGGCTTACAATTTTGCGAAGCCGTAATAAGACAATCTATATCAGTTCCACAATCAATAGGACCTATTGGAGTTGTTGGTGTTTGCGTAGGTTTTGTTGTTGGCACAGTAGTTTTTGAGGCTTCTTTCTCAGTTAACATAAAAAATGTAAAAGCCCCACCAATAATAACAACACCTAAAACTAAAATTATCCAAAATTTAGATTTTTTCACTGATTCTTCATAAGAAGAAAGAGAGGATGTTGGTATTGTCGGAAAAGTTTTTTGTTGAGTGGCCAAACTTATAGCATTATTAATATCATAATT
Source organism: uncultured Candidatus Saccharibacteria bacterium (assembly GCA_964438335.1). Taxonomy (GTDB): domain Bacteria; phylum Patescibacteriota; class Minisyncoccia; order Minisyncoccales; family CAYTKG01; genus CAYTKG01. Next base: position 832 of record CAYTKG010000009.1, read on the forward strand.
AGACCAACCCTGAGACAGCAGGCGTTGTTTTATTTTGTTTAAAGAAGTTCCTCTTGATAGTTCAGATTTTATATAATTAATAAGTCTTTGGTCTACCATTGTTAATTAAATTTAGTCTATATAAAAATGTTTTGAAATCAGCGAGCCGACCTCGATTGAACTTAACGTATGCGGCTATGAGAAGTTTCAGCGAGGCTGAAATTTAGGAAAATCAAACAAAGTGTAGATTTTCCTCATAACCGCTGTCGAGTGAGTGCGTTAACACCGAGCCAGAGTGCAACGTCCCGAAGGGCTGGCGAGAGTTCACTCCGCCCCGTTAAAACTTATTGTTCATAATGATCAATTCGCAAGCCCCAACACCTAGAAAAATCATCAACTCTAGTACGGATTCCATAACATACACAGGTTGAATGCAAATCACCTTCTTCATCATATATTCCACAATTAGAAAAAGGGTCTACATGAACTCCGAATATTGGCAATACTAAGAATATTGTTAAAGCAAGTAATCCAATTACAATTAAGATAATATAAGCTAATTTTTTGTTTATCATAATGATTATTATTTTAAGATATTTATAATGCTTTTCATTATTAGAGGCAGAGTGAATTTCACATAATGTCGTCAATATATCCGAAGTTCACGCCAAGAACGAAGTTTTTGTAAGCAGATTTAGGATATACCGTGTTATGCGAAGTCACGGAGCGACGAGCCTAACAAAGCAAACCCAAAAGGTGAAACCACTACTCATTAGGCAAAATCGCGGAGCGATTTTGCATAACATATGCGATTAAGAAAGGCTTTGCCGAAGGCAAAATTTGGGGAAAATTTCTACAAGAAATTAAGAAATTTCACCTTTAAAGCGTTGTTATATTCTTTTTTCTTAAAGAAAAAACAAGCTATAGTCTGCAAGACGGTTTTCGCTGTAGGCGAAAAGTGGCAAAGAGTTCAAGACGCCGAGCAAAAATTTCAATCTGTAGTAACGCCTACATAATTAATTAATTATTTTAAATTCTGAAGAATAAGATACGCCTTTCCCTTCGCAATTAGTGTAAATAGTTTGTTCCTCTTTTTTTATAGCTTTACATCCATAAACCAAATCAGCTCTTACCCTATAAGTCCCTGTTCTATCTATTTTTTTTACCTTTCCCACAATTCCCTCTTCTAAGGTAACTACATAATAAAATTCTCCAATGCCCCTATTTACGAAAGAACCGATATTAGAACTCTCACATTGTTCTTTATTCACTTCTTCCCATCCTAAAATAGATTTCTTTTCTAAAACACCCTTATTACAATCAGAAAACCAAAGTGGATTTGGATATTCATTTTTATAAGGAATTTTGACCCCGAATCTTTTGGGTAAAGAAGGAACTGATAAAATCTCATTTTTTATAATATTTGACTCTATGGAATAACTTTTTTCTGGTAAGATTCTAAATTTGCTTGATAAATCTAAGACGCCCTGTGCAGTTTCTTTTTGAAAGATTTCTTGTTTTTGCTGACCTATCAAATAACTTACTAGTAATATGATAGCCAAGATAGCAAATACCAATAAGATGTAAGATAATTTTATTTTTTTCATATATTTCTATTTAAATTAAGATATATTTAAAATATTCGTTTCTTAGCGAAACGCCTTGAATTTCACATAATGTCGTCAATATATCCGTGTTTTAGGCACACACTTTTATCGGTTCCCGAATAATATGATCTATTGATAATTGGACCATTTCATTTGGTGTTTTTCCATCAAGGCCGCAATGTTCCAGGTTATTGTATTCTCTATTCCAGATTCTTAATTTTTGTTTTAGTTCCTTCTTGTCCTTAAAAGTTATTCTATCATAAAATTGCTCTTGATTTGTTCAATGGCTCCTTTCTACTTTACCATTTTGCTGAGGTTTACCAGGATCAATCAGGTAATGAATAATGTCTAGCTCCTGACAAAGCAGATCAAAAGGATGTAATCTAGGATTCAAGGGATCAGAACTCTTTAGATAGCCCGTGTATCTATTAGTAAAATAGCTTTCATTATTTGTTTTAATAGCTCTAATCTTAAAAGAAGTAATTCCTATCAGTTCTTTAAGAAATTTTAAGGCGCTATAAATAAAGCTATCGTCATAGATATTTAAGTATCTCCATCTAGTAGCATAATCTATGGCTGTAAATTGATAGTATCGTCTACCTTCTATTCTTTGAGGGACATATTTAACATCTATCTCTGCTAGTTCACCGGCTTGGAGTGGTGCCTTTAGATATTTGTATCTTATCTTTTTTGTTCTGTATTTTCTAGTTAAACCCTCTTTTTTAATGATTTTACCAATAGTTCCGGGATGAATGTTAATTCCTTGTTTCTTTAGTTTCCAATGAAGTTTAAGAACCCCTAATTTAGTTTCTTTTCTTAATTGAATTATCTTTTCCTTAATCCTGACAGGTGTTTCTCTGGGATTAATCTTTGGTCTAGTAGATTTGGGTTCTAATTCCTTCTCTCCATATTTTTTGTAAGCGGAAAACCATCGTTCCAAACTTCTTTGAGAGTAGGGACAGATTTTAACAGTATTAACTAATTTAATTTGCTTATTGTAGACAGGCAAGATCCATCTTAATCTTTCTTCTTTGGTGTTTTTGGACATTTGAACACACATTATTCAGGATAAACATATGCTGAAAAAAACCGCCAAATGTGTGCGCACATTACACTTCCGCAGTTGTTTCTATTCGTCTTGTTTCCTCTAACGCAAGATTATCCCATGCTAAGAAAAACTAAAACTACTCAGAAAATAAAACCTATCAATGCCAGGTAAAAAGGCAAACGTTCGAATATTGTCTTCCCGCCAATCCCACCATTAAAAATAAGGTAAGTACAAACAAAATAATAATAGGCCAGGATACCGGAAGAAGATCCTGCCAATTCAAGACAATAAGCGCAAGTATTATTAAGCTTAACACATATGCGATATAGCGACTGTATTTAAATTTACTAACTGGAGTTTCTATATTTTCTTTCCCTTTTTTGCGAAATAATTTTCCTATCAATCCAGCGAATCCCACAATAACAAGGATAAACCCGAAAAAGTGGGTAAATTGAAGAATGTCTCCCTGGGTATTTAGAACGGTTCTTGCAATAATTATTAAAACAATTCCTGTTATTAAGGTTATGCAGGAAGGGATATTCATATTTTTTATATTTTAATAGATGAGATCGAGCTTTCCTTTATTATTTATCTTTGGAATTATCCCTATGAAATGAGCGCCGCAGGCGCGAGGCGCATACCTTGTCTGATAAACTCTGGTGGACCCGCGGGGAATCGAACCCCGGACTCGTCCATGCCATAGACGTGTGTTACCGCTATACCACGGGCCCCTTATTTACACCCAGTTTAGCAATTATCCCTGACTCCACTGAATTTCGGCGTTCCCGCAATAAACTACTCAAACGCCCTTATAGTCCTTTCTTTCTGTCGTTTTGCTAAAGGCAACTCGTGCCCTTTTTGGCATTATCTGTAATTTTTCTTTTGATTCTTTCTTGATGTTCTTCAGACAGCTTAACGTCTCTACACTAACAGGAAAGGGTGTTTTCTAGAATAGAAGGATAAAACGATGAAAAATGAAAATGTAGAAATATAACTTATTATCTCAAAGGAACAGTAGATAAGTTTTTAAGCTTTATTTTCTTGCTCGTTACCGACCAATACCTAATTGCTGGCTCATCAGTAAATTCCCAATTAGGAAAAATGTCCTGCCCCGACATTCTCCTCATAACCGAAACCTCTATAGTGCTTGTAGAATTTCCTTGGAACCAGTATCCAGGTAAGTTACTTGACTCTAAAACAAATTCAACTTGATTGACGCCGGGATTTAAAAAAAGTTCTTGTTCTTGATGATCCTTTTGGCCACTATTAGTTCCTCTAAAATCTATGCTAATTTTATACCTATCCTTCTCTTTAACAACAAGTTCAATCGAGATATTAACCTTTTCATACATTTGTCCATACTGTGGGTAAATATTTTTTGATAATGGACTTAAAAACTCGTAACTTGCCTTTTCTATCTTTACACTCTGTTGAAATTGTTCCCACTGTTGCATTTCTTGTAATCCCCGCTTAACAATTTGTTGTCTTGTAAAAAAAGAAGAAGTGGCGCTGGTCAAAAGAAAAACAAAAACGGCTGAGCCAATTGATACAGTTGTCAGTTCCCAAGATCTAGTTAAAATAAATGCAAGAATAGCAGGAACGATAATAATAATCAGGAAATATAAGCTCACAGCTACAGGAATAAAAAACCATAAATTTTGTACCATCGTATTTGAATCTAAAAAAGAACTTATTAAATCCAAAAGATATGATAATGGAATAGTTAAAAACCCCAAGCTTAAGGAAATAAACAACAGTTTTCTATTTGTATACTTACTAGACTCGATAAATTTCATCTTAAAATAGTTAGGGTAAAATTATCTGTAAAACTTTTTTGTTATGTTCTAGTAGAATATAATCGCTATTGGGGCTCCAACCTATATTTTTTACGCTTCCGGGCCTTTCGCTAACAAAATATTCCCCAAGTTTATTGTGATTTTTGTCAAATAATGAAACTACGACATAGTCAGTTGTAAAATCTGAATCCCAGGAATATTCAATCGTAGAAAGGGTATAGTACATTTCTTGATTTGGGGAGTAAATATTCTTCTGAGGGATAGCTGGTTTATCCGAATTAAGACCAACTATGGTTTTATGGGCTATCGTTGCAAGAAAATCGTCCGCCTTACCAGAAATTTCATAATTAAAGGTTTTAGGCTCGCCATCAATATTCTTATTTAAGCCTAGAAAGAGAACTTTGCCGAAATCATCTTTAGCCCTTTCTTTAATGTAGACTATTTCAAGCGCTTGCTTCGCTAGGCATTCAAAAACTTCTTTGTTAATGCCGCCTCTAAATTCTTCTTGAGGACCAATAAACTTTTCTTTGTTAATCGAGATTGGTGGTTTTTCCTGTTCTGTATTACAAAAAACATTATTCCATTGACTAAATTCTCCAGAGTAAATATATAAAGGTTTCATCGAAAGACCGATCAATTTTCCCGAATCATTGATGTAACCAATGCCGCTAAAGTAAACTCTTTCTGCATCTAATTGTACCCATTGGATGGTTTTTTGATTGCTATACGCAGTAAAATTCTCAAGATTTTGTAAAGAATTGTTGTGGCGATCCAAAAGGACTCCTCTTACGATCAAATCTTTTCTCTCAAAAAGAAACAGTTTGTCCCCCTCAAGAGTATAAGCTACTGCATCTATTTTAGATAAGGGAACATTAAAAGACGTGTGGTTTCCCAGATCAAATAATTCACTCTCTTCTTTTTGGGATTTTTGAATTTGATATACTACTTGTAAAGTTTTCGGAGGATGTCTTAACAAAATAAAGTCATCTTTAGTATGGACACCGGAAAATGTGATAGCTTTCAATGTGCTCTTGCCGGGCAAGTCCAAGTCTTTCTGCATTGTATTTTTTGTCAAAATTACAATTCCAAGAAAAGAAAGTAAAAGCGGAAACAAAAAGGCAGCTTTCTGCCTTGCCGAACTTCGAAGTTCGGGAAAGATTTCCAGAGTACGCCTGTAATCGCTAACAGCATATCCCCAAGAAATTAAATTAATCGGCACAAGAACAATGCTAGCAACAAAAAGGGCTATAAAAAAAACTAGTCCTGCTAATTCTTCTTTGGGCATCAAAGCAATTCTATAAAAGATAAACAAGCTAATCAAGCTAATTGGCAAAGGAAGAAAAATAAAAATCAGGAAAGGATATCTCCGGCTAAATTTTTTCCCAATAAAAGCCAGTAAAAAAATTGCGCCACTTGCAATTGTCCACGCGATTAACCAAACGGCAATAAAAAAAATAATAGAAAAAACACCTTTAATAAACCCTTCGCTGATTAAAATACCAGAAGCGCCTGCAACTGCAAAGTAAAACACAGCCAAGGCTCCAATAACATAAGGTACGCGCCACACTTTGTAGGCAAACAGAGCGAATTCGTTAGATTTTATCTTTTCACTGATGCTTAACATAAAATTTGTAACTTTCAAAAATAATCAAATTTCTTTCCCTTTTTATTATTAGCGTCGTGTGCCTGCTCTTTTTATTTTTCTGTTTTTCCTTTTAGCGGCTGCGACGGCGTTTTCCCTCAAACCCCCTTTTGCCGCCGCAACCGCAGCGTCCAACTTTTGGGGTAGTGCCCCTACCAGGATTCGAACCTGAATCCGCTTCTTAGGAGGAAGCTGTTCTATCCTATTAAACTATAGGGGCAATCCAAAACTATAAACCTTTAACCGCAAGCATTAAACTGGATAAATTTTATCAACAAATTGAGGTTTTGACAAGTTCTGTTATAATGAAATATATGAGCCGAAAAGAAAAATCAATCCCGGAAGTAGTTAAAAAAGTTCTGCCGGCCGTGGTTTCTATCACCATTTCGAAATATCTAACCGTTTTTGAGCATTATCTCCCGCCTTTTCCCGGCTTTAACAATCCTTTTGCTATACCCAGAGGAAGAAAAAAAGTTAAAATAGGAGGCGGTTCGGGCTTTATTGTTGATCCGGCCGGACTCATTCTAACCAACCGCCACGTGGTGGCCGATCCAAAAGCAGAATATGTGGTTATTCTTGACGATAAAAAGAAATTCAAAACCAAAATCTTGGCCACTAACCCGATTAATGATTTGGCTATTTTAAAAATTGAGGCCAAAAACCTGCCCATTATTGAATTAGGCGACTCCTCAAGATTGGAATTGGGCCAGACCGTCATTGCCATTGGCAATACTTTAGGCGCTTTCCAAAACACCGTTTCAGCCGGAGTAATCTCCGGTTTAAGCCGGGAAATCGTAGGCGGTAATTTTCTTGACGGAAAAAGAATAAGAATGAAAAAACTAATCCAAACCGATGCCGCCATTAATCCTGGCAATTCCGGCGGCCCGCTTATTAATCTTGAGGGAAAAGTAATCGGCATTAACACAGCCGTTGTCTTTTTAGCCGAAAATGTTGGTTTTGCCATTCCTATTAATCCGGCTAAAAAAGATTTGGAAGATGTCAAAAATTATGGCAAGATTAAAATTCCCTTTTTAGGCATTAGATATATTCTGATAAATAAAAAACTAAAAGAAAAATACGATTTACCGGTTGACCACGGCGCCCTGTTGGTGCCGATGGGTTTAGAAAAAGCGGTTCTTCCCGGCGGCCCAGCGGAAAAAGCGGGCCTCAAAGAAGGTGATATTATTTTAGAAGTTAATCAAGAAAAAATTTCTCTCAGAAATCCTTTGGAAGAAGTTCTGCAGAAATTTCAAGTCGGCGAGGAAATCGAGTTAAAAATCATAAGAAGCAAAAAATTAATCAAATTAAAAGCAAACTTAGGCGAAAAAAAATAAGGTTGTCAAGCCAATATCAATAAAACAGCCATTTGGCTGTTTTAAGATTGTTAAGAAATTCCGTTGATATCTTGCTTATATCCCCAAGTCAATGAAAAAAGTTTGTTTCTTTTTCTCTCTCGAATAGACCCCAAGTTTTAAACCACTCGAGATTTTTGCCACCTCATAAATTTTAGTACAGAGAGTCGGAGAAAATCCTGGTTTTAAAATAGCGCCGCACTCACTTTCCGCCGGAATCCAAGGTTCCGCTTCGGGCAAAGAATAAAATTTTCTTTCCTCGCTATCAACTAATTCCTTAATATCCCAATAATCTTTTTTTGTATTGTCTTTCCCGATATTCTCAACCGCCACCGTTACTTCAATAAATCTCTCGGTAGTAGTCAAGTCCGGCCGCTGTCTCTCTGGATACTTGCTTTCAGAAAACTTGAGAATATTCCCTCTGTCTTTAACCTCATGCAATTTGAATTTAATATCGCCTATCACAATCTCGTAAATCGGTTCTGGTTCCGGCTCCGGTTCTTCGGGAAGAGCGGCTTTTCTTGTTCTATTAATCATTCCAAGAACAAAAATAATAACAACAATAATCATCCCCCCAAAAACTAAAAGGGTTTTAGAAATTCTTCCTAATGACTTTTTCATAATTTTTAATTTTTAGTCCTTATTTAGTATAGCAAAAACAAAACCCAAACAAAAGTTTGGGCCAATGGGTGACCTAGGGGATTTGAACCCCTGATTAGGGTTCCACAGACCCTCGTGTTACCGCTACACCAAGGCCACCTCTTCGTTTTAATCAGAATATCCTTGCTCCGTCTTTTTTCTCCGTCCACCAAGACTTTCATCCCACACTAATTGCGCCCTCGGCAGGACTCGAACCTGCAATCTTCTGCTTAGAAGGCAGTTGCTCTATCCATTGAGCTACGAGGGCAAAAA
>CAYTKG010000009.1:9267-13337 GCA_964438335.1 uncultured Candidatus Saccharibacteria bacterium
CGCCCAGCAAAGAATTTATGGTCCACATTATAAAATAAATTACTTATTCGGTCAATTCCTCAACCCGAAAAAGATCAGGATAAGTTTTGTTCTCTATCTTAGCCGCTCTCTCCTCTTTTTCTCTTAGTTTTTCTTGAACAAAATCCAAAAGGTCTTCTCGAAGTTTAAAAGGCCTTTCCGTAATTTTCACTTCGTTTTTTTGAGGCAAAGAAATATATTGGCGAAAAATAAAGAAACCAAGAACAAAAGCTAAAAAAGCGTCAAAAAGAAACAACCAAAAGGCCTGTTTTGCCAAAAAAGAAGGAATTCTCCTAATGCCTTTTTTTAGTTTGGAAAAATCAACTTTTATTTTAATCTTCATTTTGTTAAAACACTGATTAAGAGACCGAATTCAACATCCCCTAAAGAAAATTTACCATACTTTTCTTTTCTCAATTTGGCCTCTGATAACCTTCGCGAACTCGCTCCATCAATCCTAATCAAATAAGGGGCGGTTTCTAATTTCTCCAAAAACCTCAAGCAATCAGGGAAAGAACCGGTTAAAGACAGCTGAAAATTTAAAGAGGAGGCTGATGTTTCTTTTGGAGGAGAAGGAACCAAAGAGATATCGATTATTAAATTGGAATCCCTGGCTATCTTTTCTAAAAATTGAAAAAAGTCAATGGGAAGTTCAGGGTTGAGAAAAAGATTGACTGTCTTTTCTAAATCGGGTTCTAAAGTCCGATATTTTGTCTCCACCTCAGAGAATTTAATTGTTTTTTGCTGAAGCAGGGCTAAATCTTTTTTAATTAGAAAAAGTTGCCCAGAATCTTCTTTGATCTCTCTCCAAAGGGGAAAAATGGCAAAGAAAAAGAGAAGAAAGGAAAAAAGAAGAAAGGCCCCAAAAGCTAATATTTTTTTTTGATTAAAACTCATAAAATTAGTTGTTTAAAAAACAAAAAAGATTTTTAATCACTCTCTTATTTCGAAACTAACAAAAAAATCAATGTCTGCCGGCTTTATCCAATTAGAAGCCGGAAAATAAATTTTATTAAAACGGCTACTTTTTTCTAAATTTTCCTTAAATTCGGACAGAATTTGACGGTTAGGAGAAAAGCCAGAGAGAGAAATCTCTTTCTTCTCTCGATTATAAGAAAAATTGGTCAAATACATTCTTGAAGGAATTGTTTTGGAAATCTCTTCAAAAATGTCACTTAAATAAAAATCGTCCTGGTAAAAAGCAGTTAAACGGGAGAGGACTTGATTAGAAGAATTAATTTTCTGCTCCAAGGCCTTTATTTTTGAACTCTCGGAAATTAATTGTTTTTGTTCTAAAACCGCCTTCTGAAATAAAATTTCCCCCTTTAATTCAAGCTTAATAGAAAATAAAATCAAAATAAAAAGAACAAAAAAGAGAAAAATTAAAACTTCTAAAATTAAAATTTCCCGAAACTGTCTTTCTTTTAAAAGAATTTCTTTTTCTTCCGGTGGCAAAAGATTAATCATATAAACTTCGAAGAAATTATTTTCAGATTTAAGATTTAGCCGCCCTCTATTCCTCTTAAAGCCAATCCCAAAACGGTAGCGTATCTTAAGGATTCTTCAAAAGGAATTTCAGGAATCTCCTTTTTGGGCTCGGGCAGAATATTAATCCAGGGATTCCCAAGTTCAACCGGAATTTTCAATTCCCGAGAAAGGAACTCACAAATTCCTTTCATATTAGCCCCGCCGCCGCAAAGAAAAATTTTCCGGACACCTTTATGGTTGGGCCCTAAGTGTTCGTGAGAAGCGTGGGTTTGATAATAGGTCAAATATTTCTTAATTTGTTCTATCATATCAGTCATTGCTGGCGTAAGAATCTCAAAAAGTTTTCTTTTTTCAATTTTTCTCTCTATCTTGTTTTTAATCACTATTTCACTTTTATCTTGAAGGCCATATTTTATTTTTATTTTCTCTGCTTCTTTAAAAGAAATGGCCAAATTTTTAGCGATCGCTTTAGTAAATATTTTTCCACAAACCGGAATCGAGCTTGTAAAACGAAGGGAATGGCCGGAAAAAATAATAAAACTTGTCCTGGTGGCGCCGAAATCAATAATTAAAAGAGGAAAGGGACTGACATGATTTTTTACTAAAGCCCGAGCAATTGCCTGGGACTCAATTTCCAAGGCTAAAGGCTTCAAGCCAGCTTTTCTTAAAAACTTCACATAAGAATCGACTGTCTTTTTAGGAAGGGCGGCAATCAAAACGTCTAAGTGGTCTAAATGATTATAAACCGGCTTAATAAGCTGAAAATCCAAATATACTTCTTCAATTGGCAAAGGGATATAGTTTTCCGCTTCAAATTTCACCGCTCCGGCCAATTCTTCTTCTTCCATAATCGGCATAGGAATCACCTGCAGAAAAGCGTGTTCTTCCGGTAGGGAAGCAACTACGTTTCTGGTTTTTAGTTTTTTTCCCTTGACTTTTAGAACCGATTTTTTGATAATTTCCACCAATTTTTTTTCGTTTTTGACTTCGCCTTTATCAACGATGCCCTGTTTAATTTCAAATTCGCCAAAAGAAACCAAACGCAGGAACTCACCTTTTTTTTCAATTTTGGCAATTTTTAAAGAAAGATCCGAAATATCTAAGCCGAAAGCTTCTTGTTTTAAGGAAAGAAAATCTAACATCATTAATAAGGCGAATTAAAAATGGAATTGTTAATGATTAATTTTGTTAATTATAAATTATAACCTACTATAACCTACTATTGTTTATTCAAAAAATTGGCCATTGGCCAAAAGGCTCTATTCTTCCACCTCTTCCCAGTTAACAATCTCAAAATCAGGGCTGATATGAGGAACAAAAGGCGGCGGGAAATAAATTAAATTAGAATCAATATAATTCTCTCTCTCTAAATAACCGGAAATAACAATGCTTCCCGAGCTCCACTTGGTTCCTACCCGGCCCTTACTGATTATTGATCCGTGAATCTCTAATTTATCTTTGATATTAAACAAATAAAGGTTTCTTCCAAAACGACCTTTTTGGGCAATAAAAATTCCTCTTAACTCCATATTATTGGGCGAATCGGGCGAAATTAGAACATCCTTTTGACCTACCATCGCTAAGCCATCGGAACCATCCTGAAGAGTATATTCTATATTCGAAGGCAAAACCACGGTTGTATCCTTGGTAGGATTTAAAAGATCAGCCGAGACCACAGTTACTTTTCCTTTTACTTTCCCCTCAACCCACAAATTATCTTCAAAGTAAAGAAGAGAACAACCGGGGTCAATAGAGAACTGACCGTATAGATACTCGTTTTTAATGGTGAAATAGTCATCGTGCCAACCCTCTTCCAGAGAATAAGCATAGGTGGCTTCAAGTTCGGTAATAAGCCAAACCTCAAAAGTGCCATCTTCAAAGAACTTTAAATGATATCCTTTGGCGTTGGCATCAATATCGGTTGAGGGCGGCCAATACTTTTCCTGAGGATAAGAAGAAGTTAATTCTTTGATCTGAGCCAATTCAATCGTTATTCCTTCAAAATCAAAAGAAGGGACGGGAAAATCAAAAAGGTCAGGATTTGAATTATCGGTAGTGGTGAAAACGCCGGGACAAGAACAAGCATCGCCGTCAGCTACGCAACCCTGGGGACAATCCCAAGAAAAACACCCGAAAGACAAAGTACAAAGCCAAGAATCCCTGCTCGAAGTAACCAAAGATTGATTTTCTCCATCCATTCTGATTCCCCCGTTTGAGTGATAAAGACCTCTAATTTCCCTGTCGGCACCGGCCCAAACATTGTCGTTTAATAAATAAGCATATTGGCTAACCGAAATTCTGCCATAGAGAGCTTTTACTTTTCTCTGAATGTCGGGAAAATCATCTGTCCAGCCGGTCGAGACAACTTCATGGCCCATAGTTTGGTCACAGGAAGAAATCGAAGAAACTCCCAGAAAAAATCTGCCTATTTTGTTCCCTTCTGGGTCAAAAAAATCATTTTCAACTGGACAATCAATCTCGTGATTAAGACACCATCGATAAAAATTTACACCCGCCTCGGCCACTTGAAGCGACCTGGCCCAAGCCGCTTTTTCAAGTGATTG
>CAYTKG010000010.1:0-6282 GCA_964438335.1 uncultured Candidatus Saccharibacteria bacterium
TATTGTGTTTTAGCCCAGAGGGCAGGATTTAAAGTCATTTCTGAACCAAGATCTAAAATTTTTCACAAAGTCAGGTCTTCCTTGAAAAAAATTCCTTATGCGGAGGCGTATTATTATTATCGAAACAAGCTTCTGTTTACCAAGAGAAACGCCCCTTTTTATTCTAAATATTTTTTCTATATCTATTTTGATCTTTATCTTTTTTTCCGAATCGTTTACGGGTTATTGAGCAAAAAGAAGGTGATGGCTTTAGCTCTCAAAAATGCTCTCATTGATTTTTGGAAGGGAAATTTTGGTAAAGGGAAACCAATTGATAAATTATGAAAATTTTAATGATTACACCATATTTTCCTTGGCCGGTGAGAGGAGGGGCTTCAATGAGGATTTTTAATATTGTCAAAAAGCTTTCCCAAAAGGGATATAAAATCGTTTTATTGGCTGGCAGAAAAAAGAATCAATCAATTTCAGAGAGGGAAATGAGTAAGTATTGCGAAAAAATCTATTTTTATAGCCTTCCTTCGTTTAATCGCTTTTTTTCTTTGTTCTTTTCTCTTTTTTCATTTTTGCCTTACCCTGCTTTCGAATATCAAAGCAAGGATTTTTTAAAGAAAATTTTTCATCTTTTGGAAAATGAGCCTTTTGATTTGATTTGGATAAATTTTTTGTTTATGAGCAATTTTTTGCTAAAAATAAATATTAAAACTCCTGTTGTTTTAGACCAGTTTGAGGCAGATGAAATTCTTTGGGAAAGATATATTAGAGAAGGAAGCATATTTCAAAAGTTTTTTGCTTTTTTGAATTTGAAAAAAATTCAGTTTTTGCAAAAAAGAATTTTTAAGAAAGTAAATGCTCTATTTTGCGTTTCAAAAAAAGAGGCTGAATTTATGAAATCGAGGACGCCAAAAAATACAAGGGTATGGGTAGTTCCAAATGGGGTGGATACAGAGTTTTTTCAATTTAAAAGAGCCAAGAGGTCCAATCCCATCATTTTGTTTTTGGGGGCAATGTGTGTGAGGAGAAATATTGATGCCGTCATTTGGTTTATCAAAAAAATTTTCCCAAAAATTAAAAAAGCCATTCCTGAAGTTCAGTTTCAGATTGTAGGCCACAGACCTGGCAAAGAAATTTCGGTTTTAAATAAAATCTCTGGCATAAAAGTAATAGGGACAGTAGAGGATGTAAGGCCTTATTATGAAAAGGCAAAAGTTTATGTTGCTCCTTTTAGGTTTGGCGAAGGGACAAGATTGAAAATTTTAGAAGCTATGGCTACAGGAGTACCTATTGTCAGCACAAAAGAAGGTTGTCAAGGGATAGATGTTGTTGACGGTGAGCATCTCTTGATAGCCAAAAACAAAAATGAGTTTGGCGAAAAAGTTATAGAATTGCTGTCATCTCCCCAAAAGAGCAAAGTTTTGGCTGAATCGGCCCGGAAGTTGGTTGAGGAAAAATACAGCTGGAAAAAAATTATTAACGATCTTGAGTTAAAACTTAAAAATTATGGAAGTTATAAAAAATCAAAATATAAGAATACGCCCAGATATTCTTGAAATTAGTTGTCAGGATTTATTCCGTAGATAAGGGATTCTAAGCGAGGATATTACAATTATTCTGCCTATTGGAAAAATTAATAAAAATTGCCCACAGATTATTCAAGCCTTGGTTATGGCCTTATTGATTATCTTAAACAAGTTATAAATATTTTGCCCTCGGAATTATGTTAAAAATAGGTTTAGATTTTATAAACTTATATAATTTAAATACGGGCTTAGGCCGGTATGCCCAACAATTAATTGACGGTTTGACTGCTCTTGATCAGGAAAACGAATACACTCTTTTTTTAAACGCAAAGATATCGAGTTGGATTGGCGTTGACAATCCGAGATTTCATTTTCAAATAATCAGGACTCCGTCTCGGAAATACGCGTCATGGAATCAGATTTACTTTCCCTTTCACAGAAAGAAACTTCAGCATCTTGATTTACTGCATTCGCCAGTCACTCCCCTCCCGTTATTATTGCCAAAGGGGCTAAAAACTATTGCCACCCTTCATGACTTAAGTTGGAAATTTTTTCCTGAAAACTTTAGACCAGAGGGCGTAATTTGGTGGAAATTTGTCTGGCCCAAAAGTTTAAAAAGGAGCACCCATATAGTCGTGGATTCAGAAAGCACAAAGCAGGATATTCTTAAATTTTACCGCTTACCTGATAAGAAGATAACGATTATTTATCCTTATGTTTCATTTCCCGCATTAGAGCCATCTTTAGGGAAATTGACTGCTGTTAAAAGCAAATATAATCTGCCAGAGAGATATATTCTTTATGTTGGCGCTTTGCGAAAAAATAAAAATTTAAACTCGCTTTTGGAGGCTTTTCAAATCCTTAAAAAAGAAAAAAAGATTTTTCAGAAGCTTGTCTTGGTCGGGCCGAAAGAATTTGGAAACAAGGAGATTTTATCAAAAATTAGAGAATTGAATTTAAGAAATGAAGTTATTTTCACCGGACTTGTTTCCAATGAGGACTTGCCCTTAATTTACAAAAGGGCTGATGTTTTTGTTTTTCCTTCGTTATACGAAGGATTTGGTTATCCGCCATTGGAGGCAATGGCTTGCAATGTGCCGGTGGTTGTTTCCAAAACATCATCTCTTCCCGAAATAGTGGCCGATGCCGGACTCTATTTTGATCCTTTAGACAGGCGGGAGATTGCCGACAAGATTTATCAGGTCCTTTCCTTTTCGAATCTGGCTAAAAAGTTAAAAGCTCTCGGTCAGAAAAGAGTGAAACAATTTTCAATGGAAAAGATGATTCAGAAATATTTAGAAGTTTATAAAAATGTATAAGTAAATTTATGAATCTAAGAACTCCTGTTGTTCTAATAATTTTTAATCGTCCGGAAACCACAGAAAAAGTCTTTAGGGAGATCGCTAAAGCTAAACCTTCTAAACTTTTGGTAATTGCCGATGGTCCTCGAGAGAGTCGTCCTTCAGATATTAAAAAATGTCAGGAGACCAGGAATATTATCAAAAAAGTGAATTGGGATTGTGAGATCTTGACTAATTATTCAGAAAAAAATTTGGGGCCAAGGAGACGGATTTCTACCGGATTAGATTGGGTATTCAACCAAGTAGAAGAGGCAATTATTTTGGAAGACGATATTTTGCCCCATTTCAGTTTTTTCCAATTTTGTGAAGAACTTTTGGAAAAGTACCGTTACGATAAAAATATCGCCTTGATTAGCGGCACCAACCTGCAAATCGTCAGGAGAAACAGTTCTTACAGTTATTATTTTTCTCGCTATCCTCAAATATGGGGATGGGCATCGTGGCGAAGATTTTGGAAGCATTACGATGTTGATTTAAAACTTTGGCCGGAATTTAGAGAGACTTCCTGGCTTGAAGATATTTTAGCCGATAAAAGGACTGTTTATCGTTACTGGAAAAATGTCTTTGATTCTGTGTATCAGAATAAACTCAATGTTTGGGCTTATCAGGTAAGTTTTGCTATGTGGGTCCAGGGAGCAATGGCTGTTATTCCTAGTATTAACTTAGTTTCCAATATAGGTTTTGGGGTAGGGGCTACCAATACAAGAAATAAATGGCACAAATTTTCAAACTTGAAAAAATTTGAAATGAAGTTTCCTCTTTCTCATCCCCCTGAGATTTTAAGAGACAAAAGCATTGATAAGTTTGTAGAAAAATATTCTTTAACTCCTTTTAAGCCCTTGTTAACAAGGATTTTTCTTTTTCTCTTTTGTTGGCTAAGGCGCTGTTTTGTTGAGCAGTTTTGTAAAAAAATATAAGAAAAAAATTAGTTCTATGAACAAAAAATTGAAAGTATTGGTTTGCGCTTATGCCTGTCTTGGAGATCCTGATAGAAGATTTGGGAGTGGAGGAGAAGGGTTTTTG
The DNA here is from genome assembly GCA_964438335.1 of uncultured Candidatus Saccharibacteria bacterium. Classification (GTDB taxonomy): domain Bacteria; phylum Patescibacteriota; class Minisyncoccia; order Minisyncoccales; family CAYTKG01; genus CAYTKG01. The sequence continues at coordinate 3,902 of CAYTKG010000010.1, forward strand.
GGTTGGAATCTTGTGAGACAACTTGCTTGTTTTTGTCAAGTTTTTGTTCTGACCCATTCCCAAAATCGGGTTATTATTGAAAAAGCCCAAAGAAATGAAAATCTTCAGAACCTGAAACTTTTTTATTTGGACTTGCCTCCTTTCCTGGATTTTTTAAGGAGATTTCAAGGCGGTATTCAATTTTATGCCTATTTGTGGCAAATAAGGGCCTATTTTTTGGCCCGTAAATTACATCGAAAAATTCATTTTGATGTTTTTCATCATTTAACTTATGCCAATGACTGGATGGCTTCTTTTATTGGCGCCTTGCTTCCTCTGCCCTATATTAGGGGACCCGGCGGCGGAGCCCAGCAGGTTCCAAAAAGTTTTTTATCTGAATTTTCCTTTAAAGATCGCCTTTTTCAGTATTTGAGATCTTTTGGTCAGTGGTTTTTTAGACACGACCCGTTTTTTATTCTCAGTCAGGCAAAAGCCAAAGTGATTTTGGTTTGTAATCGAGAATCGCTTGAGAAAATTCCCAAGAAATGGCAAGCAAAAGTTCGTCTTTTTCCAGTAAACGGAATTTCTGAAGAAGACTTGAATTTGCTTTCAAAATTTGAAAAAAAAGATAATAATAGATTCAAGGTGCTTTCGGCCGGAAAACTTTTAGCAATCAAAGGTTTTAGTGTGGCAATAAAAGCGTTTAAAAATTTTTTAGATAAATTTCCTGAAGCAGAGCTTGAAATCATCGGTGATGGGCCGGAGCTCCTTCGCTTAAAGAATCTCAGCCAAAATTTAAAAATTCGGGATAGGGTCAGATTTAAAAAATGGATGCCGAGAAATGAGTTTTTAGAGGAGCTGGCAGGGTGCGATGTCTTCCTGTTTCCGAGCTTAAGAGACGGAGGAGGGCAGGTGGTGGTGGAGGCAATGGCCGCCCAAAAACCAGTAGTTTGTTTAGATATTGCCGGACCCGGTTTCCATATTAATGATGAATGCGGCATAAAAATAAAACCTTATTCTCTTCAGCAAACAATTCAGGGGCTGGCTGAGGCTTTAGCACGTTTGAAGGCGGATAAAGAACTAGCCACTCGTTTGGCTAAAAAAGCAAGGAAGAAAGCGGAAGAATTTTATCGCTGGGAGAAGTTAGGCGAGCGTTTGGTTAAAATTTACCAAGAAATTATTTAAATTTAACTGAGATGGCATTTTTTATTAATAAAAAATTAATAACCGGTTTGGGACTTTGGTTAATGCTTTTTTTGGGCTATAATACTTACCCCCAGAAACTGGATTTTTCCAATTTTTTAAAATTTTTCCATGGAATTCGGGCCTTTTTTCCAATTTTAGCCGGTTTTTTAGCTTTAATTTTGCTATTAAGAAAACGACTTTCTGTCTTAAAGATTTTAAAAACTCCTTTAGGTCTTTTAACTTTTTATGTCTTAATCGGTTTTATTTCTTCAATTTTTCTCTCCCTGAAGCCTTTTTTAGCTTTATATTGGGCTTTCTCCTATTTTTCGGTTTTATTAGTCCTTTTTCTGTTTTTAACTGATTCAGAGCTTTCATTTTCTTCCCTGTTTAATCTCAATTCGTTTGTTGTTTTTGTCCTTACCATTGGATTGTTTGGTCTTTTTTTGTCCCAGCCAGGGGCGTTTCAGGTTTTGGTTAATGGCAGTTTTTTGAGGGGAAGACCTTATGAAAGCTTGGCCAATGTTTCCGCTGGAAAAGAGATGTTGGAAATGGTCGGCACCCGGCCCACCGGTTTGGGCAGATATGCCGGAGTAGCCGCCCTTATTGCTTTAGCCAAATTGTTAAGCGATAAAAGGAAATTAAAATTAAACTGGTTTTTCTTTTTTATTCTTTTTTATTTCATTCTTGTTTTTTCTCAAGCAAAAGCGGCCCTTTTGGGTTTTGTTTTGGGTTCGTTTTTGGTTTTTTTGTTCACAAGTCAATCAAAATTTGCTGTTTTCAAATGGTCTCTTTTTACTCTTCTTCATTCGGCTTTAATCGCTGTTTTGTTATTTTATCTTCCTCTTTTTTATATTCCTCATTTGGAAAAGATGGCTGCTTCGGGACCTACTGAATCTGTTGGGTCTGTTTCTAAACGCGTTGCACTCGTTTCAAAGCCTACTGTGTCTGTTTCCGAACCGAACTTAAAAGAAGAAACAATCTCTTTTTTCACTTTGAGCGGCAGAACAGTTACCATTTGGCCAAAGGACTTTAAATTTTTTCTTAAATCACCATTGATTGGCTGGGGGTTTTATGGTGATAGAATTTTTCCAGAAGCAGGCCATGCTCATAACGCTATTTTGCATGCTTTAATCCAAACAGGAATAATTGGCACCATTTTTTTTGGTCTTGCTTTTGTCTGGGCCTGGATTGTCTTATTTAGATTTTTCAAAAAACCT
>CAYTKG010000010.1:6382-13168 GCA_964438335.1 uncultured Candidatus Saccharibacteria bacterium
TTCTCTTTTGATTGAAACAGCTGGCATATTAGCTTTCTTTACAATCAGAGGCATAACTGAATCAAGCGGGGCTTTTTTCGGGACAGATTGGCTTATTTTAGCCCCTCTTCTGGCCTATATTGCGGCCTTAAATCAAAAAAAAGAAAATGTTAAAAAAGGCTAAAGAAATTCCTTCAATTGAAGTTTTGGGCAACAGAGTTCACATGGTTCAAATTCCCGAGGTTGTAGAATTAATGAGTTATTGGATTGAAGAAGAGCCTCAAAAATGCCATTGGATTGTTGCTACTGGTATGCATGGAATAATGGAAGCCCATGAGAATTCAAACTTTAAGGCCATTTTGAATTCTTCAGATCTCTTTGTTCCCGACGGTATCCCTTTAATCTGGATTGCTCGCTATTTAGGTTTCCCTCTTAAAAAACGGGTATGCGGAGCTGATTTAATGTCGGAATTTTTTAGGCATGCCAGTAAAAAAGGTTACCGAAATTTCTTTTATGGTAAATCTAGAGAGACACTCGAACAATTGGTTAGCAAGCTTTCAAGAAGTTTTCCGGGGCTTAAAATAGTGGGCGTTTACCCTTCTGCTTCGACTGCGGAAGAGGATAGAAAAGTTATTAGGGAAATTAATCAGAAAAAACCAGATGTTCTCTGGGTGGGGCTTGGTTTGCCTTGGCAGGAGCGTTGGATATTTGAATACAAAGATAGATTGAGGGTTCCGGTGGTAATAGGTGTTGGGGCGGCTTTTGATTTTTTAAGCGGAAAAGTAAAAAGGGCGCCGGCCTGGATTGGTGATCGTGGATTAGAATGGTTATGGCGTTTAGTTTGCGAACCCCGGAATTGGCCTCGGATTTTTTTAGGTGGACTTTTTTTATATGGACCAAAGTTTGTTTTTTTGGTTTCATCTGAATTAATTAGCCGTAAGCTTCGGGAGCGACAACATGGAAAATAATTAAGCAATTAGTAAAATGGGGGCATTAGAATTAAACTAATCTTCAGGTCTAAATTTTTATGGAAAATCTATCTATTTCAATTGTTATTCCCGCAAAAAATGAAGAGAAAACAATTGGTGAGATTATTGCTAAATGCAAACCTTATGCTGACGAGATTTTGGTGGTGGATGGACATTCACGGGACCGCACCAGAGAAATTGCTAAAGGTTTAGGGGTAAAGGTGATTTTAGATAATGGGAAAGGCAAGGGCGATGGTTTAAGGTGCGCAATAAAAGAAGTTAAGGGAGACGTCATTGTTTTTATAGATGCGGATGGATCGCACGATCCAGACGATATCCCTAAATTGGTAGAGCCAATTATTAGAGGAGAAGCCGATCATGTTACTGGTTCTAGAATGCTTGGGGGTAGCGATGAAGCCCATGGGGATTTCGATAAATTTCTAAGAATGATGGGGAGCGACATTATTACTTTGGGAATTAATTATCGTTTTAACGTCCGACTTACCGATAGTCAGAATGGTTTTCGGGCCATTCGGACAAAAGTAGCCCGCCAGTTAAACCTAAAAGAAAATATCACCACCATTGAGCAGGAGATGATTATTAAAACCTTAAGGGCTGGTTATCGCATAACCGAAGTAGCCACCCATGAGTATGCAAGAAAATATGGTCAGTCCGTTATTAAATTACGGAAGGTGGCCTTCCGTTACGTTTACAGTTGGTTAAAATATTTATTCTTTGGTTAGGGAAATTGATTTATGAAAGTAATATTAATTAATCCTCCTACTCCTAAAAAAGAAATCTGGGTTCGAGAGGGGCGATGTCAACAATTTGATATTTGGGGCGCCCCTTTTCCACCTTTGAGTTTGGCCTATATTGCTGGCCAGATTAAAAATATCGCTGAGCCATTAATTATTGATAGTGGGCCGGCGAAGTTAGATTTAAAGGCAACTTTAAAAATTATCAAGGAATTTAGCCCCCAATTAATAATAATTTCTACTGCTACCCCTACTATTGATACCGATTTAAACTGGTTCGCTAAAGAAGTTAAAGACGAAAATCCTAATATTAAAATCGCTGCTATTGGCATCCACGTAACTACTTTTCCCAAAGAAACGTTAAGGGATTTTAATTGTCTGGATTTTGTAATCTGTGGGGAGCCAGAAATTACTACTAAAGAATTAATTGAAACCTTAATTGCTAAGGGAGATCTAACCGAAGTCTTAGGGATTGCTTTTCGTCAAAACGGAAAAATACTCACAAACCCTAAAAGAGAATTTATAGAAGATCTTGATAACTTAGCTTTTCCATATTGGCCGGGTGTGAATTTTAGTAATTATAAAATACCAATTATAAATAAATCTTTTAACTTAATTTCTTTTGCTAGGGGCTGTCCCTTTAATTGTAAATTTTGCAATGCCCATGTGTATTATGGAAAGAGAATAAGAAAGAGAAGTCCCGAGAAGATAATAGAGGAAATTCAAACCAATATAGAAAATGGAATAAAGGATTTTTTATTTTGGACTGAGTTTGTAACCGCCGACAGAGAATACTTGCTGAAAGTTTTAAATTTGATTAAATCTAAGGGTCTGGGCAAGAAAATTAGATGGATAAGCAATAGCCGGGCGGATATTATTGATTTTGATTTATTCAAGACGATGCGTGAAGCTGGATGTTGGCAGTTAGCTTTCGGTTTAGAATTTGGCAATAATCGCATTCTCCAATTGGCTCAAAAGGGTCCTAATGCCACAGTAGAGAGAGGAAGAAAAGCGGTAGAGAATGCTGCCGAAGCAGGTATTGTTGTTGATGGTCATTTTATTCTTGGTTATCCAGGGGAAACAGAGGACACTCTTTGCGATACCATAAATTATGCTTTGTCTTTGCCTTTAACTTTTGCCCATTTTTACGTAGCCACGCCTTTTCCCGGATCAGAATTGTATCAAGAGGCGGTTCAAAAAAAATGGTTAATAGATTCTAATTGGCGAAAAATTAGCCAAGAGATACCTAATTTAAATACTCCTTGGCTTAGCCCTTCTATAATTAAAAAATATATTGGCCTTGCCTATAGAAAGTTCTATTGGCGGCCAGTAACCTTTTGGCGAATTGCTAAAATAGCAAAAAATCCGTCCGAGTTTTTAAATATTATAAAATTAGGAGTAAAATTTAGCAGAGACCTCTTTAAAATCTAATACTCCAGGAAATTTTCATTTACAAAACTTATTTTCAAACAAGATTATGAAAAGTAGGCGCTCTTTTCTAAAGTTGGTTTTGATAACCGGAGATATTGCCTTAATGTATCTGGGCCTGCTTTTAGCTTTGGCTATCAGATACGGGGATTTTTCTTTTTGGCCTGGGTCCCAGACTCGAGTTTTTGTTCGACATTTTTCCTTTATTGCTGTTTTTTGGATTTTACTTCTTTTTTTGCTGGATTTTTATAAAATTCCGCCCCTGAAGAATGTTGCTGATTTCTTTTGTAATTTAATAATATTCTCGGTCTCGGCCGGTTCAATAGCCACGATTTATTTTTATCTACAATCTCAACCCGGCCTAACCCCAAAGACAATTTTGGCCTTGGATGTTTTTCTTTTTTCTTTGTTTTTGGTTTTTTGGAGATTTTTGGTTGCCAAGGGGCTTGAAATTTTAGGGGTAAAAGAGAAAATAGTTTTAATCGGTCCTTGTTCGGGGCTTTCCAGAAAGGAGATTTATAGGGGAGGATTTAAGCTAATAAAAAGATTTGATTTAAGTTCTTTAAAGGTTTCTGACCTTAAAAAATGGGTTGAGAAGGCAGATTCGGTTGTTTTCGAGCCAGGTCTTTTAAAGAGGGAAAAATTGGTAAGGGAAATTTTTGAAAAATTGCCTCTCAAAATCAACTATATAAGTTTTCCTGAGTTTTACGAAGAAGTCTTGGGCAGGGTGCCTTTAGATAAGGTTGACGAGGCATGGTTTTTGACCGATTTGTCCCGGCCAGAGAGAAAATTTAATCAGCTTATCAAGAGGGTCTTTGATATTTTCTTTTCTGTTATCGGTCTTTTTTTTACCGTTGCCTTCTTTCCCTTTATCGCTTTGGCAATCAAGATTGATTCTAGAGGACCTATATTTTATTGCCAGAAAAGAATAGGCAAAAACAGAAAGATTTTTACTGTTTGTAAATTTAGAACAATGAAGCATATTCCCGGCGGTTGCCAAAAGGCTTGGAGAGAGAAAGAAGCGGATCAGATAACAAGGGTGGGCAGATTTTTAAGAAGGAGTTTCTTGGACGAAATGCCTCAATTTTGGAACGTTTTAAAAGGAGAACTGAGTTTTGTGGGGCCTAGGCCGGAGTGGGTAAGGTTGGCCGAAACTTTTGAGAAAGAAATTCCTTTTTATTTCCAGCGATATTTAGTTAAACCCGGTCTTACCGGTTGGGCCCAGATTAATTTTCCGGCCTCAACTTCAGTAAAGGAAGCAAGAGAGAAATTCGAATACGATCTTTATTACATTAAAAACCGGTCTTTTCTTTTGGATTTGGGAATTATTTTAAAAACGGTTCGAATTATTTTTCGGCGTTAGTGCTTGAACAGGTTTTCTAGGATTAAGTTCAGGGACTGGTTTTGTCGGTCGGACAACCAGAGCAAAGATTAATGAAATATTAGCCAAAAAGGATTGACAATAATTTAAAATTTTGTTAGGATAAAAGCGTGAGTGCGATCCCGAGAGCAATCGAGGGACTCCATTCTGTGTCGGCAAAAGACCTCACCTAGGCGAGGTCTTTTGCTTTTCGGTGTTTATTTTTGTTTATGTTATATTAGTTATATTACACACATAATGTTTTGCTCCATTATTCATTTTTGAAAATATCTATTTTCTACTTCTGTCCCAACCGGTGACAAGATAAAAATCGATTTTCTTTACTTATTCTTTTTTTTCCTCTAAAATGAAATTGGGTCAGGGGGATAGCACTCACAAAAGACTAAGAATTGGAGTAACTCCCCTGGCCCGTCCAAAAACCCGTTTAAAACGGGTTTTTGGTTTTTTCTTGAAAGGGTGTTAAGATATTCTATAATGACAGGAAAGGCCAAAATCGAATCCTTGATTAAAAATGTTCAAAAGGATGTTCTTTTAGCGCCTTATACCACTTTTAAAATTGGCGGCCCGGCCGAGTATTTTCTGGTAGTCAGGACAAAAGAAGAATTGGTTAAGGCAATAAAAACGGCCCAGGATTTAAAAATTCCTTACTTTATTCTCGGCGGCGGCTCGAAAATGCTGATAAGCGACCGAGGTTTTTCAGGTTTAGTTGTTAAGACAGAAAACCAAGAATGCGAAGTCCGGGGCGAGAAAATAATTGCCGAAGCGGGTGTTCCCTTGACAAGGTTGGTGGAGTTGGCAACCAAAAATTCTCTTTCTGGGTTGGAATTTGGAGTTGGCATTCCCGGAACAATAGGAGGGGCGGTCCATAACAATGCGGGCACTCCCAAAGATTGGATTTTTGGCCGGGCGATTGGTGATCAAATTGAGAGCGTTACCTTGTTGATGGCCGATGGAAAAATTAAAACAGTAAGTCGAAAGTGGATGAAGTTTGATTATCGGGAAAGTCGTTTAAAGCGATATCCTCAAGGAGAGAAACCGGTTATTCTTTCGGTTGTTTTGAAACTCAAAAAGGCCAAAAAGGCAAAGATTGAGAGGTCGATTAAAGAAAAAGTTCAGAAAAGAAAAGAAAAAATTCCCCCCGGTCCTTCGGTCGGTTGTATTTTTAAAAATCCGCCCAATAGTTATGCCGGTTTGTTAATAGATAAATGCGGATTAAAAGGAAAACAAATTGGAAAGGCCCAGATTTCTCCAAGGCATGCCAATTTTATTATTAATCTCGGCGACGCCAAAGCCGAAGATGTTCTTCGATTAATTAATTTAGCCAAAAGGGAAGTAAGAAAGAGATTTGGGCTAGAACTTAGGGAAGAGGTTCAGTATTTAGGGTTTTGATTATTGTTTCTATTTTGCTATCATTAAAACACATGAAAATTATCATCAAAGCAACCAATATTAAATTAACAAAAGCATTAGAGGAATGGGTAAGAATGAAATTAGAGCCCTTGGCTCGTTTTGAGAAGTCCTTGGAGGAAAAAGATGTTTTACCTTCTCTTAGAGAAAAGCCAAGAGTAGAGATTTGGACAGAAATAGGCAAGACAACCCATCATCATCGGAAAGGCGATGTTTTTCGAGCTGAAATTCAAATAAGGTTGCCCAAGAAAAGCATCAGGGCCGAAGCGGTCTCTGATGATTTAAGGGCGGCGATTGTTGAGGCCAGAGACGAAACAGCTCGTCAATTGAAACGATACAAAGAAAAATTCCTCAATTTTTAATTAGAAAGAACTATGTCTCTTTTTGCGAAGATTTTTGGAGATGCCAATGAAAGGTATCTTAAAAAAATAAAGCCAGTCATAGAGGCAATAAACAAACTCGAACCAAGGTTCGAGAATTTTTCTGATAGGGAATTAAAGGAAAAGACCAGTGAGTTTAGGGCAGAGTTAGAAAAGATAAAATCAGTCAAGGATTTGAAAAATTATCTGGACAGGATTTTGCCGTCTGCTTTCGCTCTTATTAGAGAAGCGGCCAAAAGAACTTTGAATCAGCGCCATTTTGATGTTCAGTTAATGGGGGGAGTGGCAATGCATCAAGGAAAAATAGCCGAAATGAAAACAGGCGAAGGTAAAACTTTGGCTGCCACTCTGCCGGCCTATTTGAATGCTTTGCCGGGCCAAGGGGTTCATATTATTACTGTTAATGATTATTTAGCCAGAAGGGACACAGTTTGGATGGGACAAATCTATCATTTTTTAGGTCTTTCGGTTGGCTGTTTAAATCACGA
>CAYTKG010000011.1:0-5138 GCA_964438335.1 uncultured Candidatus Saccharibacteria bacterium
TGCTATCGGTTTATTTTTCAAATCTATGCCGCTAATTTTGGTGAACAAAGTTCCGCTATCAGAAGAAAAGACATAATCAAAATCAGTCAAAATTTATTGGCCGGAGAAAAAATTCCTTTAAGATTTATAAAGAAGCGACAACCACCCCTGGTTCATATTTTAGATTTCGCTTTAGTAAAGAATCATTACCATTTCTATCTAGTGCCTAATTTTGACAATTCAATTCCTGTCTTTATGAGAAGATTAAATACGGGTTTTGCCAAATACTTTAATTTAAAATACGAACGAGAGGGTGTTCTTTTCGCTACTCGTTATAAGAGTGTGTTAGTAAAAACAGAATTCCAATCAAATGCGGTTCAGCGCTATATTAGCATTGTTAATCCTTTAGATGTTTATCAGCCCGGCTGGAGGAGGAAAGGATTGAGCGATTGGCAGGAGGCCTTTGAGTTTCTAAGAAGTTATGAATTTTCTAGTTTTCCTGACAAGATTGGAGAAAGGAGAACTAAAATTTTGGCCCCGAAAAAGATAGAAAAGATATATTCTCTTTTCAAAGATCCTCAAGATAGAAAAAACCATTTAAACTTTATTGAGGATTTTTTAAGAGAAAAATTATCCTCGTTTCAGCCTCTTTTTTTGGAATAATTTTTTTAACGATAAAGCCAAGATAGTCCAGAAACTCCAAAAATGTACGGACGTCCGAGGTTGGTTTTGAAAAATAAAGCTAAATTGGAAAAAAGTTTTCCACAGATAATCTTATTTGACGTTGTTTTCGGGCCTGGATAAAATAAAAAAATGAATTTAAGATTTTTTCTTACCGGAAAGAAAAGATTTTTCATCCCTCTTATCGCTATTTCGATTCTCCTGGCAGGAGGATTTTTTTATTATTGGTTTTTTTACGAAACTCCGCCTGAAAAATGGGATGAGGCCGAGTATAGCAAGCCCGAAGACTATGTAGTTAAGAAAACATTAGAGGGAACAATAGTGGAAAATAAAAAAGCAGGGATAAGTTTTAGAGTGCCTGATGGGTGGAGAATAGAAAGGGCTAAGGGTAAAAGCTATGTATTGTTGTTTGCTCCTGATGCAGAAGGAACATTAATAATGAAGAAAGGTTGTAAGATAATGATCGAAGTGAAATATATAAAGACAAGCTTTAAAAGTATCGAGTGCTCTATGAAAAAAGCACATGAAAAATGGGGGTATGTAGATGAATATGAAATTATAGTTATAAGCGACAAGAGAGCCCTTAAAAATATTACAGGGATAGCAACCCTGGATCAATATGGCATTGGCATTCATATTCCTGCCAGAAACGTTTTTAAAAACAAACTATTTTATTTAGGATTAAGTTCTAATTTGGTGGACAGAGAAAGATGCACCAGAGAATTTGATCAGTTTTTAAAGACAGTGTTGATTAATTAATATTGTTTAATTGCAAAAATATTAAACAATGCGCATTTGTTTTACGAAAAAAAGAAACATTTATGCCTTTTTCTTGTTTTTCCTGTTAAGTTTTTTCTTTTTGCCTCAGACCGGGAGAGCGGCGGGAATCGACCCGGGGGAAGCAGCAAATTATTTGGAGTTGCCAAAACGAGACACCGAAAATCTAATTAGTAGTTTATTGAAAAAAATAACGCTTGAATGGATCAATTTAATAAGTTCGGGCTATTCTAAACCGGAAGAACAAGCAGTGATTATTACAATTAGAAAGGCGGTCCGAACAAGAATTTTAGACTACGCCCTTAGTCAACTTCCTAAGGAAATCGGCAAAAATCTAATCAGGGCTATCTACAAGATAGCCCTTTTTGTTTATTCTCCTGACAAGGCCTCTTTTCTTTTGGAGGAATTTGAAAAAATGACCGTAGAGAAGGGAAAAAAATACGCTTTGGACTGGCTTTTTCAAAAAGAAGTAAGAGTGGCAACCGGAAATTTAAAGGCATCTTATGTTTCTTGTTGCGGCAATAAACAGGAGGCAGTTTTTCCTTTTATTATTGTTTACCAACCAACAGGCGAGCGTCGGGCCGAAGTGGGAGTAGCGATTTATTCTCCAAAAGAAATCGAGCCGCCGAAATCCAAAGGCGATCTTTATAGTTCGAGTCTTAACGATTTTTGGCTTGAAGATGAATGGTTATCGCAAAATAACAAAACTCTTCCTCCCTTTATTCTCCAAATTAAAGGCGGGGTAGAAAAAACGACTTTGGGTTATTATCAATGGACAAAGGGGCCAACAATAGAAATTGAGTTTCCAAAAGAAGTGCCTGATTTTCAGTTTAAAGAACCTTCTTTGATAGACAAAATAAATCGAAATTTGACAGAAAAAACAAAAATAATAGAGAAGGCAAGCAAGAATCTGGAAACAGTTGGCAAAAGGGCGGTTCAGGGAGCGGGAAAACTAATTAAAAATGGAAAGGAGACAGCTTGGTCCTTATTCAATAAACTCAAATTAGTTATAAAAAAACGTAATCCTTTTGGCGCTCAAATAACACTTTTTCCAATTGAAGAAACAGAAACAACGCCTTTTGTTGAAGAAATAATCCTTGAAGAAGAATCGTTTCAAGAAGAAAAGAAGTCAACTAAAGTAGCAGAACGTGGTCAACCGGAAGAATCAGAACCGGATTTGGGCCGGGCCCAAGAACAATTAGAAAAAATTTCCAATGTTCCTCGGGAAATAGATGCTTTTATTGAAGATATTGAAGAATTTAACAGGGAGCCGTCCCCGGAGTTAGTTGAAACGCCGGAGGAAAGCGATAAAATTGGGGAGGAGGAAGCAGTTGAGGAAATTGTTGAGCGGGAAAGCATCGAAGAACAAGAAGAGCAAGAGAGGGAAAAGGAGAGGGAAGCAGAAGAGATAGAAGAGATGCCGGAACAAGAAGTTTCGTTGTGCCAGAGAACAGAGACGGCTTTACCCAAAAGAAATAAGGTGATTATTAATGAGATCGCCTGGATGGGAACAACAAATTCAAGCAATGACGAGTGGCTTGAGCTAAAAAATGTTAGCAATAAACGAATTAGGCTTGCTGGCTGGCAACTTTTAGATAAAGAGAATCAAATCAAAGTTATTTTCGACGAGAACGATATTATTGCCGCAAACAGCTTCTATCTTTTAGAAAGGACTGATGACGATTCAGTGCCTTGGCGAAAAGCCGACTTAATTTATACGGGGGCTTTAAACAATTCGGACGAAGCCCTTTATCTTTTTAATGAAAATTGTGAATTGGAAGACGAGGCGATAGCAAGTCCCGACTGGCCGGCCGGAAATAATCGGGAAAAGAAATCAATGGAGAGAGATTCAGGTTTAAATTGGTACACTTTTTTAGGAAGAGAAACTCGAGGAGTGCTGGGAACGCCAAAAGGAGAGAATAGCCGGCCGGCTTTTACTCCGCGAATAGCGGCCGGTGGTCCTTCTCCTGGCCCCGAGTATTGTTCTCAAGAGGGTTTATTGGAACCAATTTATTCTCCCGTTGTCATTAACGAAATTGCTTGGATGGGGACAGCAAATTCAAGTAATGACGAATGGATTGAGTTGAAAAATATCTCCGAGAGCCCGGTTTCTTTAACTAATTGGCAGCTTTTGGACAAAGACCTGAACATCAGCATTGTTTTTGACTCCTCGGATTCTATTGAGCCAGCCGGTTTTTATCTTTTAGAAAGGACCGACGATGATTCGGTCCCGACAATTGCAGCTGACAAGATTTATGTTGGCAGTTTAAATAATGAAAACGAATCCTTGCGTCTTTTTAATCAAAATTGCGCTTTAGTTGATGAAGTCGCGGCTAATCCCGATTGGCCCGCCGGCGACAATGACGGAAAAAGAACAATGGAAAGAAATGATGATCTGGGCTGGCACTCTTATTACGGCAACGGAAACAATGGAATTTTCGGAACGCCAAAAGAGGAAAACAGTCAGGTTTTAGAAGAACCTGACCAGATAGAATCGCCTTCTCAACCGGAGGAGCAAGAAGAAGATTCAGGAGAACAGGAAGAAGCCGGGCAAACGCCAGAACAGGAAGAGCCGGAAGAAGAAGCGGAAGATCAATTACCGGAAGAGACAGAAGAGACGCCGGAGCCAGAAGTCCCTTCTCAAGCGGTTGTCATCAATGAAATTGCCTGGATGGGAACAGCGGCTTCAGCCAATGACGAATGGCTTGAACTTTATAACCCGACCGATTCTGAAATTAATCTTGCTGATTGGACTTTGAAGGCTGACGACGGAACTCCGGAGATAAATTTAACAGGAATTATCCCTGCCAACGGTTTTTATCTTTTGGAAAGAACTGACGACGAGGTAATTATTGATATTATTGCTGACCAGATTTACACCGGCGCCCTTAACAACGAAGGTGAGAATTTGAAATTGATTGATAATCAGGGGAATTTAATTGACGTAGTTGACTGTTCTCAGGGTTGGTTTGCCGGCAAAAATGAAGAAGGGAAAACAATGGAAAGGATTGATTCTGAAATTTCCGGTTCAGATTTTCAAAACTGGAGAGATAATGACGGCGAGACAAGAAATGGTTTAGATAAGGAAGAAAATCCCATTAATGGCACTCCCAAAGCCCAAAACAGCGCTTTTCGAACCCGACCGCCCAATCAAATTTCTGATTTAACGGTTGATCCTCAAAGTTCGGAAAATAAGGTTGTTCTTAATTGGACAGCGCCGGAAGATTTAGATTCTCCCTTAGAAAACCTTACTTATGATCTTCGTTATTCTTTTCAAGAAATTACTGAAGAAAATTGGGACCAGACCTGGCAGATAAATGATGAACCGGCGGTGAAAGCAGCCGGTAATCTTCAAACAATAACTATTTGGCCCCTAAATTATGAAAAAAATTATTATTTCGCCATTAAAACTTTTGACGAAAGAAGTTACTCTTTAATTTCCAATTCTGTTTTTTTTGAAACGGCTGACTCGCCCGATTCTTTTTCTTGGCCCCAATTTCAAAAAAATAGTCAAAGAAACGGAAGATTTTCCGTTGCTGGCCCCGAGAACGGCGAGAACTCAAAAATCGTTTTCAACGAACTAATTTCTGATATTGTTATCGGCGCCGAAGAAATAATTTATTTTGGCGCGAGTGACGGCATTCATAGTTTGGATCCCGACTTAAACGAAAGATGGCTTTATCCCGAGCAAAATGTTTCCA
>CAYTKG010000011.1:5238-11669 GCA_964438335.1 uncultured Candidatus Saccharibacteria bacterium
AACAAACAGAATTGGCGCTTGCTCAATCGGTCAAGAAGGAAACATTTATGTTTTAACAGATCGATTATTGGCCCTTGGTTCTGAAAATGGTGAAATTTTATGGGAGTCGGTGAAAATAAAAGGCAATTTTGGGCCGAGCATTGCCGAGGACGGAAAATTGTATGTTACTGGCGTCGGTGGCGGTCGGGCCAGATTATACGTCCTTGATCCCCTTAATCCTCTTAATCCTTTCTGGAGCAGAGAATCAACTTCTTTTTCCCTTCCTCTTATTAGTCAGGACTTTGTCTTTATAGTCGAAAATTCTGTTATTAGGGTTTATGATTTTGAGGGAACTGAAATTTGGAATTGGGAAATTCAGCCGACCATTTTTAGTAAAAATCTGGTTTTGACTTTAAACGGAACTCTTTTGATTCCCGGCCAAAAACTGATGGCTGTCCTGCCTTGATTTTTCCTAAAAAATAAAGACGCCACCCTTTTGGGTGGCGATAAAGAGCTATTTAGGTAGGCGGGGCGGTAAGGTGACACCCGCAGTTTTTAATGGTCTATTGTTTGCCCCGCCTACCTGTTTTTACTTTAACCCAAATAAAATATTTGTCAAGACCGATTTTTCCACACCTGTGGAAAACTTTTTCCCAATTTACCTTTATTTTTAAAAACCAACCTCGGACATCCGTACATTTGTTGGTAATTTGGGGGAAATTAAGGGAAATAAAAAAATCTCTAAAATAAAAAATCTCTACTAAAAGTAGAGAAAATAAACAAAATGAGGGCGAGCGAAAACCGCTGATTGTTTTAAGTTAGTAAATTTGCTTCTTGGGCGGTCCTGCCAGTTGATTGAAGCTGCCAAAAATGATGATAGAGTTGCTTTTTGCCAATTAGCTCTTCGTGCGGACCCGATTCTACTACCTGGCCGTTATCTAAAACAAGAATCTTATCCACCTGTTTTACAGTTGACAAACGATGGGCAATAATTAAAACGGTTTTGCTTTTGGCAATTTTCCAGAGAGCGTCTTGAATCAAAGCCTCGGATTCAGAGTCTAGATTGCTGGTGGCTTCATCAAAAATAATGATTTTCGGGTCATTTAAAAGCATTCGGGCAATAGCCAAACGTTGTCGCTGACCGCCGGAAAGCTTAACACCTCTTTCGCCTACTGGCGTATCATATTTTTGAGGCAAACTCTCAATAAATTGGTGAAGATTGGCCATTTTGGCTGCCTTGATGGTTTCTTCTTGAGTTGCCTGGTCATTGCCGTAAGCAATATTAAAACCAATCGTTTCGTTAAAAAGAATTGGTTCTTGGGGGACAATACCGATGAATGATCGAAGTTGGCTTTGAGAGATGTTTCTGATGTCAATGCCGTCAATTAGGATTCTGCCTTTGGTGACATCGTGGAATCGCAGCAAAAGCTTAATAATAGTTGTTTTGCCTGCTCCAGAGCGGCCGACAAAAGCAGCCGACTCGCCGGGCTTGACATGAAAATTGATGTTGGTTAAAACATTCTCTTTGTTTTCTGGATAACTAAAACTGACTTTTTCAAAACGGATATCGCCTTTAATATCTTTAATTTTGACTGGTTTGTCCGGGTCTTTTATCAAAACATCGGTATTGAAAACAGAAAAATAATGCTGAATATCAATATAGCTTTTAGCAATTGCCCTGAGTCGATAGAGCAAGCTGAAAAACTGATAATAAAAACTAGTGACAAAGCTAGAAACCATTACTAAGTCACCAGCGCTAATTTCGCCATTTACTAATTTTCGAATGACAATCCAAAAGGCAGCTAAAATGGCTAAATTTGACAAGGTACCAACAATAATGTCCATTAGCCGGAAACTGTTGGCATATTGCCAAAGCTTATCTGCCCAGCCTTTAAATTCTTCTTTCAGACGATTTTCTTCTTTTTCTTCTCGGGCAAAAAGCTTGATAGTTTCATAATTAATAAGATTATCAGAGATAATACCGGAAACTTTATCTTCGGCTTTATTGAAACTCGCTCTTTTTTTGAGATTGAATTTTACGAGTCGCCAACTAACGAAAGTGTTAGCAAGAGATATTAATAGCATTAAAAAAGCAAGGGAGGGAGCAATTCTAATAAAGAAAAACAAAACAACCAATAAGCTGATAAGAATTCGAAAAATTTCTCGATTTAAACTCTGGAAAAGAGCGAAAAAGGCGCTGTCTCCTCTTTTGAAAGCGCTAATTAAAGACCCCGTATTTTTATTGGTGTGAAAACCAAAATCTAGATCTAAAATTCGGCGGAAAACGGCAATGCGAGCTTCTTTAGAAGCAGGAATGAGCACTTTATCTCCTAAATAATCACTCAAAGCAGTTAAAAAATTAACCGCTATTTTAATGCCAACAAATAGAATAGCAATTTTTAGAAGCAATTGATAGTTTTGAGAAGGGACAACATCGATTAAAAGTTTATAAATATAAGGATTAATATTTTCTAATATCGTGGCAATTGTTAATATAAAGATAAAGGCAGCTAAAGCCTTTTTATGGCGAAATAAAAACCAATAGAATCTTTTGAGAGTTTTAGACATAGAATTTATATTATACTGATGTAAAAACCTTTGTCAATGAATTTAAGTTTTCCACACCTGTGGAAAACTTTTTCCCATTTTACCTTTATTTTTGAAAACTGACCTCGGACGTCCGTATATTGCTAAGGAGGTTGGTTGGGTTAGACGTATTTAGAGGTGCCAAGGAGGTTAGGTGTTGGTTTTTGGAATAGAGAAATCTAAAAAGAGGTTGATAGAATTTGATAGAACTGTATAATAAAATAGATAAGACAATTAAGGTGGGTTAAGTAAAGTCAAACAATAGTTGACAACAATAAATAAGCTTATAATATAGCTCTTTAGTAGTTCTTTGGGCAACAAAATACAATTTATTAATAACGGACTAATATGGAAAGAAGAAAATTAACCCATTTTTTAACCAAAATAAATTTTGGACCGTTATTTATAGTTTTGGCATTAATAGGGTTGAGTTTTCTCTGGCGAGGAGAAATAAGAAAATTTCTATTTTTGCAAAGAGAAAAACTATTATCGGAGATGTCTCCGTTTTCTCAAACAGAACCAGTTGAATCTCCGGAACCCGTTCCTTTGAAAATAGAGGAAGAGGAGTTAAAAGAAGAAAACTCAGAAGAAGCAATTAAAGAAAAGCCGCTCGCTTTGGTTAAGGAAAAGCCAGAAATTTCTTTGGTAGAAACTCAGGAAAAGATAGAAGAAATTTCGAAAGAAATAGAAATTATTTCTCAAAAGGTAGCAAAGTTGGCAGAGGCCTCGAAGAATAAAAAAGGAGAGAGAGGGAAGGAATTGGCTTCGGCTTCAACAGGTAGCGGCCCTCAACGAGAGGCGCGATTAAAGGAAATCCAGGCTCAAATTAATGAAATTTCAGAAAAAATTACTGAAATTTCTGAACAAGTAGCGGTATTGAGCCAAGCCTCTTAGCCTGATTTATAAAAATTGATTATAAAACCTATTTGAAGAAGGAGGGTTAAAAACCCGTTTTTTGTTGATTGGGTTTTTAAACTTTGATATTATTTGGCTAATGGATAAGGACTATCTTATAAAACTTACTTTTGGGATTCATCAAACGAGTCAGAACTGGCCAGAGGATAATTTTTTGAAATTTAAAATTAGAAGCTTGGCTAATGAAATTTTAACTGATTTCATTTTATTTTTTTATGGGAATTCCGACGGTTATCTTCGAACGAAAATTTTAAGAGAAATTCAAGAAATTCAAGAAGATCTGGCTCAAATCCGGGCCCAAAAATTAATCGACAGGAATAATTTTTTACTTTTTCAGAAAGAGTATAATAATATAAAAAAGAAATTAGAAGACTTAAAACCTTTCCAAGAAACCAAGAAAGCAGAAGAAAAAAAAGAAATTCTGTCTTCCCAAATATTATCAAAAGAAACACTTAGCGGAAGACAAAGAAAAATTCTGAATATTCTTAACGAGAAAGAAAAGGTCCAAGTTCAAGATTTACAGAAATTCTTTCCAGGCATAAGCAAGAGAACTCTTAGGCGGGATTTGGAAAGATTATTAAAAAGGGGTTCGGTGAAAAGATGGGGGGAGTGGAACAAGGTTTTTTACACCCCTGTTAAGGGGTTAGGACAAGGTAGGACATAATTGGACAAAATTTCTGTCAATAGGACAAGGTAATGTCCTATTTATTAACTAGGGATATTTTTTAGAAATGAGTTAAATTTTAGTTCAATTTTTATGAATTTAGTTTTAACAATTAAATCGTTTGAGTCTCAATTTATTAATTAGGACAATTAATTAGGACAAAAGATTGATTAGGACAACAATATGAAGTTAAGCCCCAAAAGGACATTTAAAAAACTTTACGATGAATATGTAATTAAAATTTATCGTTTTATTTTTTTAAAAGTTAATTCTCGAGAAATAGCCCAGGATCTTGCCTCGGAGACGTTTTTAAAATTCTGGGAAAGATTAAATAATAATAATCCTAAAGCCGAAATTAAAAACCCAAAAGCCTTTCTTTATCAGATTGCCAGAAATTCAATAGTTGATCATTATCGCCGCCAAGCTAGTTCTGTCCTAGTTCCTCTCGATGGGGTTCAAATTCAAGATCCAAATTCTAATCCGGAAAAGGAGATTCTTTTAGCTTCTGATCTTCAAGAACTTAGTTCGGCCCTAAGAAAAATCCCTGAAAACTACCAGAATCTTATTATTTGGTATTATTTAGATGAGTTTTCAGTTCCAGAAATTGCTGAAATGTTAAATAAACCGGAGAACGTTATTCGGGTAACAATTCATCGAGCTTTGGAGGCTTTGCGAAGGGAAATGACTAAAGAAATTGGTTAATCGCTTTAAATCGTTAAATAATCAAATAAAAGTGTAATAAATTGAGGAATTTTACGTCATCATAATAGAGAGTAAATTTTTGCTTTTTATTTTTAAAATTATTTTTAAATGGAAGAAAAAGAATTAATTGCCAGGATTAAAAAACTTCAAAACATTCAGCCGGACAGAGCCTGGGTGTTGGCGACTAAGGCCTACATTTTAGGCGAAAACGAGGAGGCAACCGGCAGATTGCCTGCTTTTAATTTTAATTTTTTTCAGTCACAGAAGACGGCTTTTTTAATGATTCCAGCGATGATGGCTATTTTGCTAATCGGCTTTTTTTTCTATAATAGAAATACCGTTCCAAACGAAAAAATTGTAGTTGAACCAGCGGTTTTAGAATCAATCACAAATGATTTAAAGACGGTAGAATCTAATATTGCCCAGGCAACGGCTGATCTTGAAAAAGTGAAGGAACCGGAGCGAGTTCTGGAAATAAAGCCAATGGTTTTATCAACAATTGAAAATGGCGAAAAAATAGTTTCAGCAGCTAAAAAATTAGTTAAAAAGCCCAATTATCAACCGGGTCAGGTTTTAACGGCAATTGATAAGATGGAAAATGCTCTAGGGGAAATGGAGGAAACCTATCTTGACAAACAGAAGGAATTGGCGGGCGAATTAATTAAGGATTTAAAAGAACGGTCTTTAACCAAAGAACAGGAGAATTTGTTGATTGAGGCAGAAAAATGTTATAATCAGGGTGATTTTTCAGGAGCACTAATAAAAGTAATTGAGATTTCCCAAAAAGAATAATTTTGAGTTTAAAAGTCGTGTTTCCCGGTCAATATTGCCGGGGATAACTTCGCAGCCATTAGCTAAGGTTGCGAGGTCGCCCCGCCCTCTAAGCCCATGGAACGAATGAAACAAAAGAATAGACCTCTTTGGTCTGAGAAAGGAAATTGTTAATAATAAGTTCGATGGGCATAGAGGGCGGGGTAAAGGTCGACGCGACTTAAATTAAGAAAAATAAGAATTAAAAAAGAAAAGAAATGAGTTTGAAAAGCAAGATTATAGCGCTCGGTACAGTTTTGGTAATGGTTCTCGGCTTGACGGCGCCGGCTGGAGCCCAAACCGTTGAAGAGCTTCAGGCGCAAATCGCCGCCCTTCAAGAGCAGTTGAACGCTTTATTGAGTCAACTGGCAGAATTGCAAGGGGAAGAAGCTCCTTCCGGCGAGGTGCCAGCCGCCTGCGAAGGGATTAGTTTTTCCAGAAACCTCTATCTTGGCATTACCGGTGACGACGTCAAATGCTTGCAGGCTTTGCTAAACACCGATTCCGAGACCAAGGTAGCCGACAGCGGCTACGGTTCTCCTGGAAATGAGACCACTTACTTTGGTTCTTTAACCAAAGCAGCGGTGGTTAAGTTTCAAGAGAAATACGCCGACGAGGTTTTGGCTCCTTGGGGATTAACTTCAGGAACCGGTTATGTGGGTTCAACCACAAGAGCAAAACTGAACGAACTTTTGACTGCCGCTCCGGGCCAAGAAGAAGAGGAAGAGGAAGAAGAGGAAGAGGAAGAGGCAGGGGCTTTAGAAGTGAGCGCCTC
>CAYTKG010000012.1:0-2987 GCA_964438335.1 uncultured Candidatus Saccharibacteria bacterium
TTGAAGGTTTTGAATATAAAACATTGTTAAAAATAGGTTTTCTTAATTTTGATTATGATAAACTAAGAGAAAAGTATAAGAAAAATTTTGATGTGGTTTTAGAAGGTGATGGAGATTTTAATTTTGTAAATAATTTAATCCGGGATTTGGGATAAATGCGCTACCGGCTCCGTGAACCCAAATTGCTATCGCAATTTGGTCCTAACGCACTCCCACAACAGCGATTAAAAGGGCTTTGTTGTTTTCGGCAAGTCGCCCCAAATTTTGCCTTCGACAAAACTTCTCTTAGGTGCATATGTTAGCTTCAATTGTGCTTCAAGAGACTTGAAAAACGCTAGCAGTTGAAATTGATTTTGGAATAAAAAATTAAAAAATGACCGAATATAATCTATTTATGCTCAAAAGAAAAGTCCTGTGTGTAGTTCCAGCGTACAACGAGGAAAAGACGGTTTACAATGTACTAAAAGTTCTAACAAATTCACCGTTAATTAATAGAATAGTTATTGTTAATGATGGATCAACCGATAATTCTTTAAGTGAAATCAAAAAAACCAAGGGGATCGAAGTTATATCATATAATCAAAATCAAGGTAAGGGACAAGCAATCAGAACCGGAACTAAAAGCTTAGCAGAACAGATAGTTTTATTTGTCGATTCAGATCTGATTGGACTCAAGAAGAAACATATAGAAGAAATATTATCTCCTTTATTCAAAGGATACGCGGATATGTGTGTTGGTATACCAAACAAGTTTGCTTACTCGTCTTTGTTAGGTAAATTTCTTGATTTTCTAAGTTTTCATGGCCCATTATTAAGTGGGCAAAGGGCTATATTTTCTAAATACTTTAAGAAAATTAGAGATTTAGATTTGATCAACAATTATGGTCTCGAATTAACAATGAACGAGTATTGTAGGAGAAGAAAATTAAGAATAAAAAAGGTCAAATTAGATGGTGTAAGCGATAATCAAGATATAATCTGTTCCAAGCGAAAAAAATGGGATAATTGGTTTTCTAAAGCATTAAAAGGAAATATCTATTATCTATTTTTACATTGGTTAAAAATTAGAAGGACTCAATTTTAGAATTTGTTTTAAATGAGCTCGCAATTTTTTTCTCGTGTTTATTTCAACTATAGTAGTTTTGGATTTGAGGTTGGCGGTCCTTTTGTGTCAGTTGCAATAAACTTCTTTAAATTTGGAATAATCTTAATTCCACCTGGTTTAATCCTTTCTAATGTTATAAACAAAAACAATAAGGAAATAACCGGATTTTTGATTACATCACGCAACAGCGTGTATTTGGCTACGGGAAATTGACGTTAATTAAATCCATATAAAGTGCCAATTTGCCTCTGCCCAAATTTTCATCCCTTGGCTTGATGAGTATTTGAGTGAAGTTTAGAATACAAGCGTTATCTGATAATCAAAATTTACTTCGTTTAATCGGGATGAAAAACTTCAGGTACGCGCAAACGTTATATCTAATCCGCCGCCTCGCCGTTCCCATAAACTTTTTAAAAAATAAAAAACAGAATAATTATGCCAAAATTTCAAACTAAAATAAGTCAATTACTAGACTTAAGTAAAAAAATAATCCGTAGGTGTTGTTTAGAAAATGGAGCGATTGTTGCTGCAAATTCTACAAAGTCTTATTTTCCCAAAGAAGCAAAAAATTATTTTTATGTTTGGCCAAGAGATGCCGCTTTTACTTGTATTGCTGCCGATCTAGTAGGGTTGAATATTCAAGAGAAATTTTTTGATTGGCTATCTAATAGAGCAGAAGGTTGGCGAGAAACTGGGCTATTTTATGAAAAATATTATCCTAATGGTTTACAGGCTCTTAATAGATTCCAACCAGATCAGACAGGGACTATTCTTCTTGCTATTTATCATCATTTAAAAACGACTAAAAACAAAAAAATTATTAGTAAGTATAAATCTCTGGTAATTAGATCTGCTGAAGGCATATGTAAAGTTTGGAGAAAAGATCATTTTATTTTAATTACTAATGATTTATGGGAAGAAAGGCAGTGTTTCCCGGATTTAAAAGAAAATTTTACATATTCACTTGCTGCATGTATTAAAGGATTAGAATGTGCTAATAAGCTTTTTCCAAGCGAAAAATATGTTAAAATAGCTAAAGAAATGAAAAAAGTATTATTAAAAAATGCAAAGGAAAAAGGTTATTTCTTCAGATCTTTTGGGAAATTAAATGACGAGAGGATAGATTCCAGTTTATTAGGTCTTGTTTGGCCATTTGAAATAGTTTCGCCATCTGACCCTTTAGCAAAAAGCACAATCAGAAAGATAAATGAAAAATTGGTGAAAAACTATGGTGTTTATAGATACGAGCATGATGAATATGATGGGTGGATGTACAGAACACTTCATAGAAAAAAAGGTGCGGGCTTTTGGCCATTATTAAATTTTTGGATGGCTATTGTATTAAATAGAATGGGCAAAAAAGAAAAAATGTTAAAATTTTATAATAAGGTTATTAATTCTGTTGATAAATTTATTCCAGAGCAAATATTTGATAACAATATACAAAAATCAATCTCTCCTTTATATTGGAGTCATAGTATGTTTATAATTGCATCTAAAGAATTAGGTTATTTATAGACTCGGCGGCGGAACTCAAATTGCTTCGCAATTTGTCCTATCAGGAGGCATAACAGCGGATAAACGACTCCGCTATCGCTTCGTCCAAATTTCGGCTTCACTGAAATTTTGAGTAATTTGTAATTGGTAATTAGTATTTTGAAAAAATGAAAAAGGAAAAAAGAAAAAAATAAAAAATAGAAGCGGAAATTTTATCCCTAATTACAAACTACTTACCCAAATTACAAAAATGAAACGACTGATTCAGTTGGCAAAATATCATGTTTATCCACCCATTAGATAGCATAGAGGACGATTAGCTCAGCTGGTTAGAGCGCGTGGTTTACATCCACGAGGTCGCAGGTTCGAGCCCTGCATCGTCCAC
>CAYTKG010000012.1:3087-7941 GCA_964438335.1 uncultured Candidatus Saccharibacteria bacterium
GCCGCGGTAGCTCAGAAGTAGAGCGCTTCTCTGAAAAAGAAGAGGTGGTCGGAGCGTTACCGACCCGCGGCACCAGGGGTTGTTTTGTAACCCAGTTGTCAGTTGATAGTTTACAGTTGTAAGATCTTCTAGAGACTAACAACTACTAACTAACAACTATTCGCCTTTGGCGAATCTGCGGGTGTCGTATAACGGTTATTACACGTGCTTGCCAAGCACGAGAAGAGGGTTCAACTCCCTTCACCCGCTCAAAACTACCCCTGCCCCGTACCAATTTTGCCATAGATTTTCGAAAAACCATTAAGAAGAAAGCTTATTTTTCTCCCCGCAGCGCCCGGCCGCGAATGGCGGTTTCGGGAGAGAGGGTGCTGTCAAACAGAAATCTTGCAAAATTTGGTAGCGGGGCAACTCCCTTCACCCGCTTATATTCAACGCGGCAATCGCCGCGTTTCTTTATTGATTTTTCAAGATTTTTTATTCCAATCTTGTCTAGAAAATTTTTTTAGAATATCTTTTCCCAAAGCAATTTCTGGATATTCTTGAAAAGTTTTTTGTAAAAAGACGGTTCTTTCGCCAAAAGAAGCGACTTCCAAATTCGTCTTAATTCTGCCATGGCAGAATTAAGACGAATAGAGCGAAATTAAAGTTTTGGGGTTGACAAGGGCTTTAAAATCAAATAATATGTTACAATCCCCTAAAACAGGGGTTTTAAGATACCTCAGCTAACTCGTTTGCGAGTCAACCGGCGAGCTTATCAAGCCGTCCTAAATCTTTAAAAATGCAAGAGGAACCACAATCTCAGCCCCCGAAGCAGAGCTTCGGACTTGCTATCAAATGGGGCTGGGTAAATTTACTGATTGTTTGTCTGTTTTCTCTTATTTCGATTGCTATCTTGCCTTTTTTAAGGCTCAAAACCCAAAGTATTAAGGCTGATTCTGTTCAGTCCTTAATTTCTGTTGAGGAAAATCCTTCTCTTATTACTCTTCCCTCGTTTCAAAGCAACACCTTTCTCCCGATTTCTGAACCTTTTTCACCTAAAATTGAAAAGCCGGTCAAAAAAATAAGAGTGATTGTCACCGCCTATTCCAGCACTCCTTGGCAGACCGATGATACTCCTTTTATTACGGCCAGCGGCACCATTGTTCGCGACGGCGTAGTGGCCGCTAATTTCCTGCCTTTTGGCACAGAAATAAGAATACCGGCTCTTTATGGAGAAAAAACTTTTGTGGTTGAAGACCGAATGCATCCAAGAAATTATTACAACGTTGATATTTGGCTTCCCAGCTATCAGGAAGCTGTCAATTTTGGCGCTATCAGAACCTATATCGAAGTTTTGGAAGGATAGCAAAAAGTATTTAGATTAAGCATAAAGTATAAAAAATATCAAAAACGCCGCGATTTCCGCGGCGTTTTTGATTTCCTGCTTTCTAATTAATCCATCATTCCGCGTAAAAGTTGCAAGGCCTTGTTAAGAGTCCTAATTGCTTCTTCAAGCAATTCAATGATCGGCTCTAAAGCCGGCGATGGCGTTGGTGTTTCGCCGGTAATAGTAAAAGGAGCATCGCTTTCATCCCAATAAATTGCAGGCGGAACCGAATCCACGGGCAAAATCTTTTCTCCAGAAGGCCAAACTTCTTGAGGCAATATCTGATTCCGCCAATAACCCACTAATCTCTTACCAACGGTGATTCTAATAACATAATCTGAACCGTTTTTAATCTCTGGGCTAATTTTCCAAGAATAAGTCCCATCATAAAGATTGACAAAAGCAATGTGTTTTACAAAAACTGAAAATGATTTCTCTATTGGCAAAACCGAAGTCGATGACTCACTTTGGCTTCGCAAGATATTTATTTTTCTTCTCCTAAATAAATCAATCGAGGCCTTAGCCCACAAAGGTTCTTCTTTTGTCGGCTCCAACCAAGGATTAACTTCCCATTCTATAGTTTGAATTTCGCCTCTGTCCAAAACTTCTCCGCCATTAGGAGATTTAACTTTAAGATATTTAATGACCGGGAAAAGCTTTGCTTCTGTTTCCGAATCAATTTTGCCGGTTTGGGCTAAACCAAATTTTGCTTGCAATC
Source organism: uncultured Candidatus Saccharibacteria bacterium (assembly GCA_964438335.1). Taxonomy (GTDB): domain Bacteria; phylum Patescibacteriota; class Minisyncoccia; order Minisyncoccales; family CAYTKG01; genus CAYTKG01. The sequence goes on from CAYTKG010000012.1 coordinate 5,172, forward strand.
TTTTCACCGCTTTCTCGGTTAAAGGACCAAAATAACCAGTTACCAGTCCCTCGGGATAAATGGAAGCATCTTCTTTTAAAATTTCCTGGATTTCCGTTACCGCTTCTCCTTTCATTCCTTTAAACAAAACCGAAGCCCGAACCGCCCCTCCCGCGAACAAAAAAGCCAAGACGAAACCGAATAAAACGACTAAACTCTTTTTTTTCATGCCATCCTTTAGATTTTTTCATTTCCATTATTTTGGTTCGACCTTTGAATAAGTAGATTTTATAAGATATTTTAACGCCCAAAGGGATTAGCCCGAATCAGCAATGCTCGATTCGGTTAATTTATTTGTGCCGGGAGCGGGACTTGCACCCGCAAGGGCTATTGCCCACAAGATTTTAAGTCTTGCGTGTCTGCTAATTCCACCATCCCGGCAAAAAGGCCCAGGTCGGATTCGAACCGACGTATTGCTGTTTTGCAGACAGCCGCGTTACCTCTTCGCCACTGGGCCGCAATACCATCTTTCTACTAACTTATCTATTTTATCTTAACACTCTCCCTCTTTTTTTCAACTCTCCAGGATTATAACTTTTCTAAAATACTTATTCGTAGATTGGTAAAGATTCGTAATTCCGCAGAATTAATTATAATAATGTAATTCCGCAAGATTATAATCCCATTTTTTGTCTTTTCTCTTCATAAGCCACCAGAATATCATCTTCTTGAATTTTAACATTACCCTCATAAAGAATGCCCACCTCGTCTCCTTTGGTTCCTTTTTCAATGTCTTTTTTGTCTTTTTGCAAACCAATCACTTTTCCTTTCCCTATTTTTTCTTCTTCACTTTCTTCTTGTTTATTAGTTGAAAAGGGTCGAAAAATTTCCAACTGGACGCCTTTTTTTATTTCTCCCTCCAAGACCCTAGCGCCTACAATTTGTCTCCTTCTTTCGGTTCGGAAAATAATTAAGGTTTTTAACTTTCCTAAATCAACCCGAATTACTTCCGGGGCCAAAATTCTTTCCATAAAAGCCCTTAATCCTTCAACTAAATCATAAATGAGATTGAAATTCAAAATTTTAATTCCCTTTCTTCGGGCCACTTCTAAAATTAAAGCCGGCGTTTTTACCCTAAATCCAAGAATTAAGGCCCTACCTGCTTCAGCTGTTTTGATATCTGATAAATTTATGGCTCCAACGTCTTTTTTCAAAATTCGCAAACTAATCTTTTCTTGAGGAAAAGTTTTTAAAACCTCTTCGATTGGTTCAATCGAGCCCAAAACATCGGTTTTCAAAACCAAGTTTAAAACTTTTTCACCAGGCCGAGAAGAAGGAAAAGAGGAAAGTTCAATTTCTTGTTCTCGTTTTTTAATTCTTTTTTTGGCTGTTTCCAAATCAGGACAAACCTGAAACTCTTCGCCGATAATTGGCACCCGTTCAAAACCCAAAACCAGGACCGGTTGACCAGGCAACGCTTTTTCTATTTTTTTTCCTTGCCAATCTTCCATTCTTTTTATCTTGCCGACACAAGAAGAAGTGGCCACTATTCCGCCTTCTTTAAGAATTCCTTTTTCCAAAAGCAAGGTAGCCGTCGGCCCCCTCTTGTTGTCTAAATACGATTCAATAATTACTCCCCCGGCCTCTTGAGTAAGGTCCACTTGCCAATTCTCCATTTCAGCCACCAAAGAAATCAAATCTAGGAGCTCATTGATTCCCTTGCCCGTCTTTGCCGAAACCTCAACACAGGGAATTTTTCCTCCTCTTTCTTCAACCAAAACATCATACTTGGCAAGCTCATCCTTAACTCTTTCTGGCTGAGCGCCCGGCTTATCAACTTTGTTAATGGCAACAATCATCGGAATTTGAGCCTTTTTAACATGGGAAATTGCTTCTTTAGTCTGAGGTTTTACTCCTTCGTCAGCGGCCACTACCAAAATAGCAATATCAGCCACCTTAGCCCCCCTGGCCCTCATTGCACTAAAGGCCTCATGTCCGGGCGTGTCGATAAAGGTAATTTTCTCAGCTTGTCCCGGGCGAGCCGAAGAAGTTTTTTCTACTTCATAAGCACCGACATGCTGGGTAATGCCGCCCACTTCTTTTTCTGCTACTCGGGCTTTTCGGATAGAATCAAGAATGCTTGTCTTGCCATGATCAATATGGCCAACAAGAACAACAACGGGCTGTTTGTTCGTTAAGTTTTTGTTTGTTTTAGTCATACAAAATATTAAATAAAAACAATGCTTATGGTGATGCTTCGGTTTAGAATATCAAGTGCTAAACCCCAAATGTCAAATAAAATCCAAATGACTAAATGTCAAAATCTTGAATTTTAGCTCTATCGTTAATTTGGTATTTGGATTTTAAATTTGAGCTTAAAAACTCCTGGCCTTTTCTATTGCCTTTTTTTCTTCTTCTGACAAAGAATATTCTGATTTTCCTTGATGAATGGGCTTAGCAAAAATTCTCACTCCTTCTCTAAGATAAAGCGAAGTAATCACGAATCCGGAATCCTGTTTATCTAAAAGAGCAATAGAAAAACTTTGGTCGCCGCCTACTCCTTTAAAAGGGTTATATCTCACTATTCCCAGTTTCTGAAATGAAATTTTTGAAATTTTTTCTAATCTTGAAATTTTTCCGGCAATCTCTTTGATTTCTTTTTCTTGAAACTCGCATTTCTGAACTAAATCTTTAAGAACGCTCTCTAAATCTCTATCTCCCTTTCTCAAAAAAATATCTAATCTTTTCTTCAACTTTAAAACCTGAAAAACAAAAAAAACCATTAAAGCAA
>CAYTKG010000012.1:8041-11502 GCA_964438335.1 uncultured Candidatus Saccharibacteria bacterium
TGTGGTACATGGCGGAGGGGGTGAGATTTGAACTCACGAGAGCCGTTAGGCCCTACCGCATTTCGAGTGCGGCCCATTCAACCACTCTGGCACCCCTCCATTTTTTTACGAAACGAAATTTTTATTTCGGTCCCTAGTCGCTAAGCGTCCGATTGGTTAAAAGACCAAAACGCAAGCAGCTTTTTAAAATAAGTTGTAAAAAAAATCTATTAAAAACAAACGGCCGGCAAAAAGGATAAAGTGTCATAGTCTTGCTGAATCCGGGAAAAAGCCAAATTTTCTTAAATTTTTCAATTTCTATCTCAAACCCCAAATCTTTAGGAAGAAGACTTAAACTTTTCTTTTTAAAATCAGTAAAAATCCTTCGAACTCGGGCCGTTTTTCGAAATTCGGCCGAAAATCTCTTTTTCCAAAGTTTGTCATAATCTAAATTTTCAATAATAGCTTTGGCCGCCAAATAGCCGGAAATAACAGCGTATCTCATTCCAAAACGAAAAAGTTCATCCTGAAAACCAGCCGCCTCTCCCACCAAGAACGATCCATTAATCACTGCTGTCTTCGGGATTTCGAAACTCCTTTTGGTGCCGAAATCATACAAAAAGTTTTCTTTTTTCAATTTTTCATTAAGATATCTTTCTCGAATCTTTTCAAGATTCTTCTTGAGGTTAGCTGTTTCGCCAATTTTTTTGCTGATTTTGAAAGTGGCTATCTGTTGATGGTGGGGAAAAAGATAGCCATAACCAACCGAGGGACTGCAATCAGGGCCCAAAAAAACTTTAGCTTTATTTGGCTCAAATTCTCCTTTATAGACCTGACCATAGCCCACGGTTAAAATCTTGCCCAGGCCGGTGGCAACAATATCGGGTTTTCCCTCGGCCTCTTTCCCGGTAACGATATTAACTCCTGCCTCTCTTGCCTGCTTAGCCAAATCTTTTTCTAAAGAATTATCACCTCCCCGCAGGACAGTATAGCCAATTGGCTTCTTCTTGCTATAGATGGTAATTTTGGTCTCGCCTAAATAAATTTCTATTTCTTCCAATTTATTCAACCAGTTTATTCTGATACCGCATTCTTCTAATTCTTTGATAACGTTTTTCTTGGAAAACCAATTAGGTAATAGCTGAACCGTCTCTTTTAAATGCTGACCAATAAAATTCTTTTTTTCATATACTTTCACTTGATAGCCGGCTCGAACCAAATTAACAGCGGCGGTCAAGCCGGCTAAACCGGCGCCAGCAATAATAATTTCTTCATACTTTGGTTTTTTCATTCCTTTTTCAAATTCAGAAACCGCCTCACAGGCACTTTTGCTTTTATCCACTTCATTGCCCGCCAACTCCCTATTAAAGCCAGAAACCAAAAGATAAAATCAATCACCAAGCATAGAGGCCTCCAGCGAGTTACTGATATTAAAACTTGAGGGCATACACCGTATTCATCACAAGGAGCTGATACTAATTCTTCAACCAAGAATGGTAAAGGAAACCCCATCACCAATCTCTTCGAAAGGAAAACCGGAATAAACGCTGTAATGACGGTAACCAAACAAGTCAAAACAAAAATAATTAAAATTTCTTTTGTTTTCATTCTTTTTAAACCCTCTTTAAAATTTGTTACGCATAACATTTGCCCATATCTAATGTTGGACAATTTTACAATTTTAATTTTACCACAAAATTACCCAATATGAATAAACGACTAACGAGGAGTAAATCAGATATACGCTGTTAAGCGACCCGAGCGGAACACGGTGTAGCGAAAAGGCAATATGGCAAAGAGCTAAAAGGAGCGCGGAGTAAATTTTTATCTCTCCATACTCATCCTTTTAAAATAGCCTTGCCTTGCACCCTCTGCTCTTATTCTAAAGGCCTCTCGGGGCAACAAAAACGGTTCATAATTTAAACCATCAACTTCTCTATCAACCGCTTGATTATCTCCTAAACACTCTGAAACTGCCTCTATTTGTTCACCGCTTTCTGTTTTTACTTTCACTCTTACTTCTTTGTACCAAAAACCCACCCTTTCCCAGTTTTTAACCAACTCTCTATCTCTCGGCTCCATCTCCCACAAAGTTCCCATGACTTTATCTTTCCCCGGTTTTATAACATAAGTTTCAAAATTATCTCCCCACACTTCGCGTAGATGTTCTCGAAGGGGACGAGGACCTGTAGATGTAGGAATTGCCACCCTCGGAACTTGATCTAATCTTTGTACGCAAAGATTCCACCCTTCAAGCATCACTGGTTTTCCCTTAAAATCATCTTTGCCAGTTATCCAGCTTATCATTTCGGGGGTGCAATTAGCTCCATAGCCAAAATAAAAAACTTTCTCCATCTGTATTTTTTTAAAGATAAAAATTTATTTCATATAACGTTCAGAATCAGAATATGATAAGTTCGTGAGGCAAATTTGGGAGAAATCCGCAAGATTTTTCCTCTTAATCGCTGTTATGTGGTGAGCCCGCAAGGCGAACGAGGAAGCGTTAGCGACCGATAGTGTGACGCGGGAGCCCGAGCCGAAAAATTATTTATCTTGTGGATTTGGTTGTATTACTGATCAACTCTTTTAATGTTTTTGGCGAAGGTTTTAACGTAATATCAATATCTTTTATGTTGACTTCGATGTATACGCTTCTATATCTAATATCTCTATCGCAATAATCCGCGACAGTAGTAGACCTAACAATACCTCTTAATTCAATTTTTTGACCTTCTTTGTAATTAGGCATTGTACTGATTTGTACACCATTTTCATCAATTACATCTACTCCAATTTCTCCATCTTGGTTAAAGACACCCCAAGTAGATGGATAAGTTTTATAACTTTCTCTTATTTCGGGGCTCTCACCGGTTCCGATAGGTACACACATAGGAATTGGCCTTTTTCTCATATCTGTAAATTTTCCTCTAACCAAAATCTTTTGTCCGTCATATTTGGTTGTATTACTAATCAACTCTTTAATTGAAACTGTTTGATAATCAGTAGGTTTTTTTATATCTCTAATCTGCTGAATAAACACAGCCATTAATATTAGTGCCGAAACTAACCAAATTAAAATGTAAATGTTTTTCATATTCATAATTATTTATAATGTTATTAAGTTTTTCTAAAAACGAGGACTCCGAGTAATATTTCGCATAATGTCGTCAATATATCCGAAGTTTGCGTCAAAAACGAAGTTTTTGCAAACAAATTTAGGGCATACCGTAGTTAGGCGCCTGCCCGCCCCGAGAAGGAAGTCGCGGAGCGATAAACAGAACACGGCGCAACCGACGACGTTATGCAAAATCGCTTTGCGATTTTGCATAACATATACGACTTAACAAAGTCGGCGAAGCCGATTTGGATGAAGCAAACTGCATGTTTGCGTAACCGTTAAATCGCTCTAAGCCTCCTGAACGTTACGGAGTAATACAAAATACCACTTGGTCGACCGAGCATAAGCGAAGGAGGAGTCGACG
>CAYTKG010000013.1:0-6887 GCA_964438335.1 uncultured Candidatus Saccharibacteria bacterium
CTATATTTTAAGCAATATTAAATCTATTGAAACTTGAAACCTGTAACCTGAAACAATCATTAAATTGAGAGTTTCATGCTTCATGTTTCAAGTTTACAAATTCTATGGTCGAAGAAGAAAAAAAATCAGCTCCAGCTGTTAATTCGGCTGAGGCAGAAAAACAAAAGCCAGAAAAACTAGAGGAAACAAAAGAAGAAACCAAAGAGGAAACAAAAGAGGAAATAAAGGAAGAAGAAAAAAAAGAGAAAAAAGAAGTCAAAGAAGAAAAACCTGAAGAAAAGAAAGAAGAAAAGGCAAAAGACGAAGAAAAGAAAGAAGAAAAAACAAAAGAAGTGAAAATTCCCGCAAAACTCAAGAAATTAGTTGAAGAAATCGAAAATCTAAAAGTGGTTGACTTGGCTGAATTAGTAAAAGTTTTAGAGAAAAAATTCGGCGTTAGCGCCGTTCCCGCTGTTTCTATTCAAGCAGGAGGAGCGCCGGCAGCTGAGGCTTCTACCGAGGAAGAAAAGAAATTCTTCAATATTTCTTTAACAGCGATAGGCGATAAAAAAATCGAGGTTATTAAGGTGGTGAGAGACATTACCCAGAGGGGTCTGAAAGAATCGAAAGATTTGGTTGATAAGGTAGCCGAAGGCCCGCAAATTATTAAAGAGAATGTCAAGAAAGAAGAGGCAGAAGAGATAAAAAAGAAACTGGAAGAAGCCGGAGCCACGGTTGAGCTCAAATAATCTCAAACTGTAAACATAAACTAAAACTAACTCTAAATTAAAAATTCAGCAAAAGCTGATAAAGTTTTTCGTTGTTTAAAAGATAAATTTTCTTTTCGTCTTTTGAAACAGCGAAATCTTTAAGATTATCAAATTTTTCGCTTTGATATTGCTTGACAATTTGACCTTCTTTGTCAACAATAATTATTCTTCTTGCTGCCGGTTCTAGAATATAAAGGCAAGAAAGTTCTGGCGAGGTCCAAATCTTGGTGAAATTTTGAGGAGGAGGGAAGATGTCAATTTTGATTGCTTTTTTGAACTTGCCGGCATAATATTTCTCAAGCAGGTTTTCCTCTCTAAGAATCCAGATAGCGCCATCAATGGCCATTGAGCCTGCGCCAGAACACGTCAGGGCTTCATCTTTCGACCAAACCTGAGGAGAACCCCATTTCAGACTTCCTTGATAAGGATATTTTATAATCCTGCATCCCTTGGAATCCAGAAAGTAAAGATTTGATTTAAAAGAGGCAAAATTTCTGAATTCAAAATCTTCAGCCAATGACTCTAAAGAAAAAGATTTGCCAAAACCAGCATCTTTAAAGGGGAAAATCTGCTGTTCCGATGGTGAAAAAAACAAAACCGCTTCATCAATTGAAGCTGCCCGGTTAAATTTCGCTCCTCCTTCTAAAAGACGACTTTCGCCGCTATTGCTTAATTCAAGGACATTATTGGTCTCGGGGCTGAAAAAATAAATTTTATCACCAAAAAGAATCATTTTCTGAGGCAGAAATTCCTTTTCCGAAAAATCAAAAACCAACGCCGGGCTTTCAACCACTTCTAATTTATTCACGTCAAAAAGTTTGTCTTGAATATCTTCCTCTAATTGATTAATTTCATCTTCAAAAATTGTCCCCCTCTTTTTAATGAGATTAACTTCTTCAAAAGCCTCTGAAAATAATTGATTTGCTTTTTTCTTTTGATTTAAAAGCAAGAAATTATCGCCTTCATCTAATTTTTCCTGAATTTCTTTTATCTTTAACTCAATTCGGGCTATTTCTTTCTTTTCTTCAATTTTAGCAACGATACTGCCTAAAAAAATAAAAAGAACAAAGCCTAAAATTAAAAAAATATTTTTCTTTCTTAAAAAAGAAGGTCTTCTTGGTTCCTTTAGCAGAAGATTAATTTTCGTTAATTTTTTAGACAATTTAAAAGGAGGCAACTCGGGAAAGGGCTTAGGAAGTTTGGGGAACTTGGGAAGTTTGGAAAGAGAAGGAAGAGCGGGGAAAGAAAGTCTGGAAATTTTAGGAAGATAAAACTTAGAAAGAGAAAATTTGATTGTTTTTTTGAATGGTGAAAACTTTTGTTTTGAAACTATTTTTTTGGTTAACCTTTTCTTCTCGTCCTCATCCAAATCAACCAAAAGGCATATTCCTGAAATCGTTTTCTCCACCTCCTTTAAAATCCGACTTAGGTTTTTATTATTCAAACTCGGCAATTCCACAATTTTTTCCGTGATTTTCTGGGCCAGGAAAATTCTGGCAACTTCCTTGGTCATTATTAAAATCCTATCACCCTTAGCCACCCTTCCGGAAATAATATTGAAAAAAATTTTCAAGGGATAGGGTTCAATTTCTTCGGTTCCCGCCTCGCCGCCGATATCAAGAATTTTGCCCGTTCTTGCTAAAAAAATTCTAATGTCGCCAACCTTGGTAAAGTTCAATTTATACCGGCCTATTTCTTTCTTTTTCGTCTTTTCCGGAGAAAGATTTAAAATAACAAAATTTAAATTGGAAATCCAACTGACATCTCCTTCCCGAACAATTCTCTCTAGAAATTGATTTGCCTCTTTTAAGCTTTTTTTCAGCGCGGTTTGAGGCAAATTGGCCTTGAGGTTGTAAAAATTTGTCTTGATAACCCTGGCTAAATTTTTCAGAAATCTGACATTTTGAGGCAAAACTTTGGTTAATTCGCCTGCCAGAAACAAATAGCCCAATCTTTTTTCATAGACATTCTCCGGCTCATAATAAAAAGTGTCAAAAATTGTTTCTTTTTCTAATTTTGGATTAAAATGAAATTCAAAAACCTTCATAAATAATATCCCAACATCTTAATTTTTTACAGATATACAAATGTGCTTGCGAACTGCTTTTTCCTTTATTATAATGAATTGAGAAAAGAGAAACAAATAAATCTATTAAAATTTTGGACGATTAGCTCAGTCGGCTAGAGCGCCTCATTCACATTGAGGAGGTCAGAGGTTCAAGTCCTCTATCGTCCATAATGAAAACACTGTCCGCCCAATAAATTGGGTTTTTTAATTTTAAAAGGGTTGACAAAAAGTTTTTATTGGCATAATCTATAATAATCCTTACCGATCGGTAAGTTATTCATTTTCGGTTAACGATGAAAAACGATGACGAAAAAGAACTCGAAAGAGAAAATCTTACAAAAAGCAGGGGAACTCTTTTCTAATTCCGGCTTCAGCGGCACTTCGATGAGAGACATTGCCCGGTCCCTTAATATCACCAAGGCGGCCCTCTATTATCATTTCAAAAATAAAAAAGAGCTTTATCTAAAAGTTCTTGATCGCGCTTTTCAAAAATTAAACAAAAATTTGAAAAAAAACATAGAAGTTTCGTCCTTGGAACAAAAACTTTTTCATTTAATCAAAAATTATTTTGAGTGGGGGATAGAGGAAAAAAATTTAATTAAAGCCCAGATGGTAAAGTTTCCCGAATCCGATTCGGAAATCCACAGAAAGATTTTAAAGTTTCAAAGAAAAATTAAAAATTATTTTGGAAAGAATCTTAAAAGCGCTCTAACGAAAGAAGCAGACCTAAATTGTCTTATTTCCTTTCTTTTGGGAACAATGGACAGAATGATTTTAGAAGCCGCTTTCTGGGGAAAAAAATTGAACATTAAGAAAAAAAGCCGACAAATTATTAAGACAGTGATTCCAATGATGAAAAATATCAAAATGCCGACAAACAAAGAAAAGGTCGCTTCTAAATAAATAAAATATCTTAAAAAAAATGAACGAAGTTCTTGAAAACCCACTTGTTTTAGGAGCAGTCGTTGCGGCAGTCGCGGCCGTTGGCTATTTGGTTTACGCTTACACCCAAAAGAAATGGCCCTTCTCCTAAAATTTAAAAAAGAAGAACCGCTAAAAATAGCGGTTCTTCTTTTTTGATTTACAGTTGCCAGTGAATTTTATATAATTAAACAATGATTGTTTTTCAATTTCTTCTTTGGTATTTTCTCGAAGTTCCCAAGAAAATTTTAAAAGCTTGGGGAAATTTTCTTAGATTCAATCTGGAATATTTTTCTATCCCTTTACTCTTAAGAACTCTTTTTTCTCATTGGCGAAGATATCGATGGTCTTATCCCAGAGGATTTGATCTTCCAAAATATCTTGAGGTTTTCTTTTCTAATCTAATTTCAAGAATATTGGGAATGATTTTAAGAATAGTTCTAATCTTCGTTGGTCTTTTGGGAGAAATTCTAATTTTGGTCAGCGGAGCAATTATTTTTATCGGCTGGTTCGCTTTGCCGGCATTATTATGGCTGAGTTTTGGCTTTGGCTTAAAAAAATTATTTTAATATGGCTTATCTTAATCTCAAAAAAGCGGCAATTTCTCAAGCAATAAAATGGGAAGGCTTTTTCCAAGGCGTTTCTCTTTTAAAGAAAATCTTTCTGGTCGGTTTCCTTCTTAATTTTTTCCTGTTCGTTGTTTTCCAACTCTCAGAAGCAATGGGTTTCTTTTTTATCTTTTTATCTCTTTTTTTGGCTTGTAAAATCTTAGAAACCTTTTTTCAATCAAAGCTTAAAAAACCGCTTCTAAAAATAGAGGTTAAAAAAGAGTTGCCCATTCCGGAAGATTTTAATTTAGCCGAAATTCTTGAATTTGAAGTGGCCAAGGCAATTAATAAATCCCTAAGTTTTGCCCGTTCCAGAAGATTGGAGATAAATTCAACCATTCTTTTCTATTTTCTTCTCAAAGACAATCCCAAATTAAGATTTATTTTTTCCAGAGCCCTTTTGGATTTTAATCAAGTCAAAAGGATATTAAAAGGGCAAATGGAAAGAGAGCCGGAAAAAAACCTTGAAGAAATTATTTCCGGCTCAATTGCTATTGCCCGAGAAGAAGGTCATTCAACCATCAAAATCAGCGACTTTTTAACTTTTCTTTCAAAAGAAGATCCTGTTTTTAGAACCATCCTTATAGAAGCTAAACTTTCGGCCGAAGATATCGAGAATTTAGCCCGGCTTCAGGAGATTTTCGAAGAAAAAGCCAAAAGAAGAAAAGGGTTCTGGAAAATGGAAAACCTAACTAAAATGGGTTCGATTGGCAGAGATTGGGCGGCCGGCTACACGGTAACCTTAGACCGGTTTTCGGTTGACTGGACAAAAGTAATTAAAAAAAGGGGTTATGAAGAAATTATCGGTCACAAAAAAGAGATTGAGAGATTAGAAAGAGTTTTGGCGAGAGAAGGCCTAAACAATATTTTGTTAGTCGGAGAGCCGGGAGTAGGCAGAAAAAGCATTATCCACGCCATGGCCAAAAAAATTATTTTCGGCCAAAGTTTACCCTCCCTGAATTACAAAAGGATGGTGGAATTGGACTTGCCGGCTCTTCTGGCCCAAGTTGAAAATCAAAGAATGACGGAATCGCTTTTGGAAATCGTTTTTTCAGAAGCAATTACCGCTGGCAACATCATTTTAATTATTGATGAATTTCCCAATTTTGTGGCGGGCAGAAAAAGACCGGGAGCGGTTGATATTTCCGGAATTCTTTTAAAATACCTGAAATTTCCCCAGTTCCAGATTATCGGTATCTGTAGTTCTTCGGGATTCCATAGATATGTGGAGCAAAACCCTGCCGTTTCTGCTTTTTTTGAAAAAATTGAAGTCTCGGAAATTTCAGAAAGAGAAACGCTTTTAGTTTTGGAAACTCTGATTCCTTTTTACGAAAGAAAATACAAAAAATTCATCAGTTATCCCGTCTTAAGAGACATTGTTACTTATTCAGCCAAATATCTCCCCGCCGTTCCTTTTCCTAAAAAAGCAATTGATCTTTTAGATGAAACGATGGTTTATGTCTCAAGATATGTTAAAGGAAAAACAATTCTGCCCGAACATGTAGCCAGAATTGTTACCGAAAAGACAAAAATTCCTGTTGGAGAAATAGAAACAAAAGAAAAAGAAATTCTTTTAAATTTAGAAGATCTAATCCATAAAAGAATTATTAATCAGAACGAGGCCGTCAATGAAATTTCCGAGGCAATGCGGAGAGCAAGAGCGGAAATAACCATTAGAAAAGGACCAATTGGCGCCTTCTTGTTCTTAGGACCAACCGGTGTAGGCAAAACCGAGACCTCAAAGGCTTTAACCGAGATTTATTTTGGTTCAGAGGAAAGAATGATTAGGTTAGATATGTCAGAGTTCCAAGACATAAAAGATATCCCAAGATTAATTGGCGCGCCTGAAAAAGAAGGACTTCTAACGACCAAAATAAAAGAAAGGCCTTTTTCTTTAATTTTGTTAGACGAAATTGAAAAGGCCCATTCTGATATTCTGAATTTATTTTTGCAGGTTTTAGACGAAGGCCACATTACCGATGGCGTGGGCAGAAAAGTTTCCTTTAAAAACGCCATCATCATCGCCACTTCCAATGCGGGCTACAAGATTATCTTAGAAGCGTTAAAAGAAGAAACCGAGTGGAGTCAAGTTAAAGAAAAACTTCTGAATTATCTCTTTGCTAACGCCATCTTTAGGCCGGAATTTATTAACCGATTTGACGGGGTAATAGTTTTCAGACCCCTAACAAAAGAAAATCTCTTGGATATTGCCCAGTTGATGCTTGAAAAACTCAAAAGAAATTTGAGTTCGAAATACATTGAATTTGAAATCAACCAACCATTAAAGGAAAAAATTGTTGAGTTGGGCTACAATCCAGCCTTTGGTGCCCGAGAAATGCGAAGGGTTATTCAAAATAAAGTCGAAAATGCTTTAGCCCGGGCTCTTCTGGAAGAAAAACTTAAAAGAGGAGATAAAATAACAATGAATGAAAACTTTGAAATTATAAAACTGAGCGATTAACTGATTAGGTGATTGGCTGATTAAGGACCGAGAACTACTCTCGGTTTTTTGTTTACTCAGTGTACCGCGCTTTGCTTTAG
>CAYTKG010000013.1:6987-11153 GCA_964438335.1 uncultured Candidatus Saccharibacteria bacterium
CATATAAAGTGGAATATATTGAATATGGAATGGGAAATTGTGGAAAAGTATGGGGAAAACTTAAGTTTTTGGGGAAAAGTTCGACCTAATTTCTACAGATAAAGAAATAAAATATTGTGGGAGCGCCCAGCAAAGCCCCTAAAAAAGGTTATGGCTTAGAAGGCAAGGTGCTCGCTACGCTCGCATGTTCATAGGTGAATACATATATTCAATAGACGACAAAAGAAGGGTGGCTATTCCGGCCAAATTAAGAAAAGATTTGGGCAAAAAAGCAGTCATCACCAGGGGATTAGATAATTGTTTAGTTCTGTACCCAATGGAAGAATGGCAGAAGTTGGGCCAGAAACTTCAAAATCTGCCGGCCGCTCGAGGAGAAGCAAGGGGTTTTGTTAGAATTATGCTTTCGGGCGCAGTAGACGTTACTTTTGACAAATTAGGAAGAATTTTAATTCCAGACTATTTGAAAAAATATGCTGGTTTGAGAAAAAATGTGGCTATTATTGGCTTGGGCAACCGAATTGAAATTTGGGATGAAAAGAAATGGCAAAATTACAAAATGAAGACCGAAACAAAGGTAGAAGATATTGCTGAAAAATTAGAAGAATTAGGAATCTAATGCACATCCCCGTTCTTAAAAATGAAGTTTTAAAATATTTGGGACCAAAACCAAATGAGAATTTTATTGATTGCACGATTGACGGCGGTGGCCACGGCCTGGCTATTTTAAAAGCAATTCAGCCAAAAGGACGTCTCTTGGGAATAGATCAGGACGAAGAAATAATCCGCCGACTAAAACTCAAAGTCCAGAAGTCAAAAGTCAAAAACAATCTTGTTTTGGTCTGCGATAACTTTGTCAATTTAAAAGAGATTGTTAAAGAAAAAAAGTTTAAAAAAGTATCAGGCATTCTTTTTGATTTAGGAATGTCGACCTGGCATCTTCGGGAAAGCGGGCGCGGATTCTCTTTTATGAAAGAAGAGTCGCTGGATATGAGGTATAGTCCAAAATATCAGAAAACAACAGCAACAGAAATAATTAATAGATGGCCTCCAAAAGAAATTGAAAGAATCCTTAAAGAATACGGAGAAGAAAAATTCAGTAAAAGGATAGTCAAAGAAATTATTAGGGAAAGAAAAGAAAGTTTAATCAAGACGACTTCTCAATTAGTGGCAATTGTCAAAAAGGTAGTGCCCGGCTGGTATCGAAGAGGAAGAATCCACCCGGCCACCAAAACTTTTCAGGCCCTACGAATTGCTGTTAACAGCGAATTAACCAATTTAGAGAAAACCCTACCTCGGGCATTAGAAATCTTGGAAGCGGAAGGAAAATTGGTCGTTATCTCCTTTCATTCTCTCGAAGACAGAATCGTTAAAAACTTTTTAAAAGAAAAAACAAAAGAAAAAAGGGTCAGAATCTTAACCAAAAAACCAATCAGGCCAAGCCGAGAAGAAATAAAGTTAAATCCTTCTTCGAGATCGGCAAAACTAAGAGCGGCCATTAAAATATAAAAAAGAAACGAAATATGAGAAAGAAACGAAATATCAAAAGAAAAATTTTTTATGCTTCTGCTTTCGTCATCATTTCAATTCTTTTAATTCTTTCCTTCCTTCAATTAGACGTCTTGGCCAAAGAAAACAACCAACTTAAAAACTATACTCAAAAAATAAATCAACTTTCCAAGAAAAAAGAAAATTTAGAAATAACTTTTTTAAATAAAAACAATTTGAATAACATCGAATCTATTGCCAAAGAATTAAATTTTGAAAAGACAAGAAAATTTCATTACATTAGAATTTTAGAAGGGACCGTCGTAGCAAAATGAACAAGATTAATTGGCGAGTCAATTTGGTTCTTGTTCTTATTTTTTTCTTTGGGGCGGCTATTCTTGCTCGCTTGTTTTTTTTACAGATTGTTCATCATCAATTTTACAAAGCCTTAGCCGAGGGCCAACAGAAAATTCTAACGCCTACGATAGGGGAAAGAGGAGAAATTTTTTTCAGAGACGGAACGCCAGTAGCGGTCAACAAAAAAGGAGAATATCTCTTTATCTGCCCCAAAGAGATAAAAGAAAAGGAAAAAACAGCCAAAATTCTTGCTGAAGTTCTAAAATTAGATTTCGATTGGGTTCTAGAAAAAACCCAAAAAGCCAATCTTTTCGAAGCAATTAAACACCATCTATCAGAAGAAGAACAAGCTTTGTTAAAAGAGAAAAATCTGCCTGGCGTTTATTTAGAAGAAGAAATCTTTAGATACTATCCTCAGGAAAATCTAACTTCGCACATCACGGGCTTTCTTGGCGGCGAAGGAAAGGGTCAGTACGGCTTGGAAGGTTACTATGATGAAATTTTAAAAGGAAAAGAAATGATAACCGAAAAAGAAAAAGAATCTTTCGGTTATTTCAGCCTTTCTGGTCTTCGGAAAAAGAATAAAGGCAGAGATATTGTCTTGACCATTGATCCCGACATTCAGTTTATGGCCAATAATCTCCTTTCTAAATCTCAGGAAAAATTAGATTTCAAAGGAGGTCAGGTTTTGGTTTTAAATCCAAACTCAGGAGCAATTCTTGCTCTCGCCCAAATTCCCAACTTCGACCCCAATCGTTATTCGAAAATCGAAAATCCCGAAATTTTTCAAAACGCGGTCATTCAAAAAATTTTTGAGCCGGGTTCTATCTTTAAACCAATTGTTATGGCCGCCGCTCTAAATGAGGGAAAAATCACTCCCAAGACAAGCTATATTGACGAAGGCAAGGTTCAAGTCGGCGGGTGGACGATTTATAACTACGACAGAAGAACTTGGGGGGAAAGAACAATGACCGAGGTACTGGAAAAATCAATCAATACCGGAGCGGTCTTTGTTGAACAAACAATCGGTCACGAGACTTTTCTGAAATACATTGAAAAATTCGGTCTTTTTGAGAAAACAGGCATTGATTTACAAGGAGAAGTTTTTTCCGAAAATCAAGAATTTAAAAAAGGATACGAAATAAATTTTGCCACCGCCTCTTTTGGCCAAGGCATCGAAATTACGCCTATTCAAATAGCCAGAGCGTTTGCGGCCATTGCCAATGGCGGCAAATTGATAAAGCCCCATATTGTTGAAAAAATTCTTGAAGACGGAAAAGAAATTAAACGAGAATCTGATTTTGAAGAAAGACAGGTAATTTCAAAAAAAACGGCCTCGCAACTTACGGCTATGTTAGTTTCGGTTGTTGAAAATGGATTTGGTAAAGCTGCTCGAGTTGAAAATTACTTTATTGCCGGCAAAACCGGAACAGCCCAAGTTCCTTGGCCGGCTCTGGGAATAAACAAAGCAGGCTATTCTTCGGAAACAACCCAAACCTTTATTGGTTTTTTTCCTGCTTTTGATCCTCAATTTTTAATCTTGGTAAAGCTTGACAATCCAAAAACAAGAACAGCTGAATATTCAGCCGTGCCTCTTTTTAGAGAATTGGCAAAATATATCATTGATTATCAGCAAATACTGCCCGACCATGAAGAGTGAAGAGTCCGTCAGTTATTAAAAAGTTGAATTTATGAATCTTTTTACTAAACTCATTTTTTATCTCAAAAGACCCTGGCTCATAATTGTGGAAAATGAAGAAAAAAACCAAACGGCCGAGGCTATTTTTTATGTCTTAAGTCCCTTTTTTAAGGTTGAAAAAGTCAAAGAACTCAATTCTCGAAATATCCTGAAAAACCGGATCTTAATCCTATCTTCGAATCTAAAAGAGGACTTGGCTTTTCTGGTTAAAAAATCAAAAAAAACAATTTTAGTGATAACCAATCCCAATAAAACTCCCCGAGAAAGGATAAGATTGGCGAAACAACTTCCGGCCCGGGCCTCTCTAATTTTGAATTTCGATAACGAAATGGCTAAAGAAATTGGCAAAGAAAGTCAAGCGCCTGTTTTGACTTTCGGTTTCCAAAAAAGGGCCGAATTATATGTTTCTGATTTTCATACCAACGGCTTGGGCCATTGGTTAGATTCGGAATCTCAAGCCAAACCTTCTACCAATTTCAAGATAAATTACCAAGGAAACACTGTCCCTGTTTGGCTGGGAGGCACGTTTAAAAAAGAAAATCTTTATTCTGTTTTGGCGGCTGTTTGCTGCGGCCTTCAGTTTGGTTTAAATCTAATCGAAATCTCTCGGGCCTTGAAAAATCTT
>CAYTKG010000014.1:0-11030 GCA_964438335.1 uncultured Candidatus Saccharibacteria bacterium
AAAGTCAAATAATTTCGTAATAGTTCGAGATCCTTGTGTCACTTTAGAGTAAAATGTATGTATGTGCCACATAGTTAAACGCTAGACAATTTACAAAGAAACAAAAATCAGATAAATTTAGATAAGCGATCTATTTAAGAAAGGTCGATTTTTTCTAAATCTTTGGGTTAAAAACTATGGTTAAAAAGATTTTGAAAAAGATTTTAATGGCTTTAGGCGCCTTTTTTGTCGTTTTGGTATTGGTCATAGGGTTTGTCAAAATAACTTCATATTTTTTAAATTTGGGTAGTAGCAGAATGTTATCTCCAAACAGAGGAGGGCTAGGAAATTTAAAACCTACTTCTTATGGAGTGTCGTCTTCTCAAGGAAAGATAGCTTATGAAGAAAGGGCAGCTGATGAGGGAAGGGCGACTGAAACTTCCCGAATGGTGATTAAAAGCGGAACCCTCAATATAGTTGTCAAAGATATTGAAGGAACGGTCGAAAAGATTGTTCAATACACTCAGGAAAAAAGCGGCTGGGTAGTCAGTAGTCGAGTGACCGAAGTCAAGGAAGTGCCTTCGGGCATGATTACTGTTCGCGTCCCGACCGAAAATTTTGATGAAGCCATTGATTATTTTAAGGGTTTGGCTGAGAAAGTCAGTTACGAAGGAACCAATGCCCGAGATGTGACCGAAGAATATGTTGATTTGCAATCAAGATTAAAGAATTTAGAGGCAACCGAAGCTCAGCTTTTGAAAATAATGGAAAGATCGGGCACCATTCCCGATGTGTTGGCAGTCCAGAGAGAATTAACTAATGTCAGGGGCCAAATTGAAATGACTAAAGGAAGAATGCAATATTTAGAAAGAAATGTTGAAATGGCTTCGATTACTGTTAATTTAGCTCTTGCTGAGGAGGTTTTGCCTATTCCGCCGTCCGAAAAATGGCTGCCGGTTTATGTTGCTAAAAGGGCTTGGCGAAGTGTTTTGGCCAGTTTAAGAGCCATTTCCTATCTTTTGATTTGGATTGGTGTTTACAGCCTTATTTGGCTTCCTTTGGGACTTGTTGTTTGGCAGGGAAGAAAGTGGTGGCAGAGAAGAAAAAGAAAAGAAATGTAGTCTGTTTGAGATTAAAACAGGCGCCTAAACGGCGCCTGTTTTTTTAGTTAAATTAATTACAGGAATAAGCCAGATATTTTTATTTACAAAAAAGGAAAAATTGAGTAAATTTAAAAAAGGAACAAAAATCCGGAAAAATTTATCAAAATTCAAGCCGCAAAACAGGTTATGAAGAAATTGACAGAAATATGGTTGGTCTTTTTTGACGCTGTCAAAAGAACAATCCAGAAACTTTTTGGTTTGGTCGAACTTTTTTTATTTTTGAGATTACTGCTTAAATTTTTAAATGCCAGTTCTAGGGCCCTAGTGGTAAACTTTATTTATAGCTACAGCGAGATTTTGGTCTCGCCTTTTTCATTTATTTTTCCCAATATTTACTGGCCAAAAGGCCATTTTATTGAAACAGCCACCATTTCGGCGATGATAGGTTACGCTTTAATAGTTTTTGTAATTTTTCAGTTGCTGAAATTATTAAAGAATTAAGAATAGATTATGGCTTTTTTGAAAAACCGAAAATTTATTTTAATAATTCTGTTTTTTTTCTTTTTAGTCGGATTAGCATTTTCAATTTATGTTTATTGGCGAATTATGGGCCCCGGACTGGTTATTGATATCAAAAAGGCGAAGCAAAGACAGGATCGGTTTAAAACAGACTTGCCTTCAAAGGAAGAAATTTCTCAACCAAAAAAATCCTCCTCGGGAGAATCGGAAGAAAAAGAAGAGCGGTGGAAAAAGTGGAAAAGATATGTTTTCCCCCTGAAAGATTTGAAAGAAAAAGAAAGGATAAGAAAATTTACTATTCCGGAGCAGGAAGGAGAATATGTTTTTACTTTTAATGATTTAGAAGAGGGGAAAAATGACATAGAAGGGAAAATTGTTGAAAAAGTTATTCCTTTAATAATAAAAGGGATAGAGGAAAAAAATCTTCAAAAAACTGACAGAATAATAAGCTTAGAGATTCTTAAGGGAAAAGGAGAAAAATGTCTCTGGCGATTTGAGGGCGAATTGATTAACGAAATTAATCCCTGTCAGATGTCTTGGCAGGATCAGCCCGAGATAGCCCAGTTTCTTTTTAATGGAAGAGAGTATGTGGTTCTTTCTGATTTTTCTTTTGGCGCTCATGAATCTTTTTTTGGTTATTATTTTTATATTTTCGACGAACAAAATTCGAAATTGGTAAAAGATAAGCCGTTTTCGATTCTTGTTAACACTAGATCTTCTGGCGGATGGGGAGTCGATACCTTTAATTTCATAGGTTACAAAGACAATCTTTATTTATTTGGTTACGATCTCGGTCGGTCTTCCCTTGATTCTGAGGCCGGAGGGGTGACGGTAAACATTCTCAAAAACAATCAGTTAATCAATAATTTTTTCTATGAAAGCGCTACTCTTTTTGGCGGTATTCATCCAACCGTGGGCGGTCTGATAATAAAGGACCAAGATTTATTCCTGAAAGTCAAAAATAGCTTTTGTTTCTATATCGGCCTGGAAGAAAGAACGCGAATTACTGTGGGCGAATTTTTGTCTTCTTTGTTTCCGGTTTGCGTCGATGAATATTACCGTTTAGACCCCAGCCAATTGGTTAAAACTAATAAGGAATTTAAAAATGTTTATTTGGCTCGGGTTGAAAAATTAAATCATCTTTTGGCCGATGAAACAAAATGGCAGGATTATCCTGTTTTGAACTATAGCGGTTATCCTCTCGAGTCGGCGTACCCCGGCCTGAATATCAACAATCGGAAAAATTGGCTTAAACCCTTGTTAGAAAAAACTCTCAATTATATTTTTGCCGGTCAAAAAGATTTAGGCTGGCAGACCGCAGAGGAGGATTTTAATAATTTGTCCTTACAATATCCGCTTCCCACGAAAGACAGAAAACCTTTTATTACCTTTCCAGAAATCAGAGAAAAAGTAGAAAATCTCTTATAGTAATCCTATCTGCGACCCTGAAGTTTTTTGGGAATTATTCTTAATATCAAAAAATTATTCCTAATATCAAATAAGTAAAATAAAAAGACAAAGATATGTTTGAACTAACCCTTTTCGAGGCATTGTTTCTCGCCCATTTAATAGGAGACTGGTTTTTTCAAACCAAATGGCAGGCTCAATACAAAAAAGAACAATGGTCTGCTCTAGTCAGCCATTGCTGTATTTATACAATCTGTTTCCTGCCTGTGTTTTTTTGGTATCATCTTCCTCCTTTTTTATTAGTTTTTATTTTTCTCACCCATTTTATTATTGACCGTCGAAAATTTACTATTTGGTGGATGAGAACGATTAAGAAAATAAAAGAAGATGATTTTCCTCAATCAATCTGGTTCGTTCTTTTAATTGCTGTTGACCAAGCTTTTCATTTATTTGTTCTGGGATTAATAACGTTGTTTAGTTAATTAGCCAACCTCGAAACATTGGCAAATTGTGTTAATTAGGTATAGAATAAGTAAAACAATAGATTTAAAGGTCGGGCTAGTTTCAATTAATAAAATATCTGTTAATAATTTATGGCCAATGAAGTTATAAAAAAAGACGGAACGAGGGAGCCTTTTGATCCCGAAAAAATTAAAACCTCAATTAAGGCCGCTGTCCAAGAAACCAATCTTTCGGAAGAGAGGAAAAACGAGGTAGTTGAGCAGGTGGCAAGTGTCGCTATTAAGATGGCAGAAGAAAGGGAGGAAATTGCTACCAGTGAAATCAAAGAAAAAATTCTCAATGAATTGGATCGAGTTGAGCCCAGTGTTTCAGCTGTTTGGAGGAGATATGACCAAGAGAAGAAAGAGGCGTAAGTCAAGAAGAAGAATTAAGTTAATTTAAGCGCGGGCCGAAAACAAAAAATTTTGCGGGGAGTGTTTCTCCACAATTTTTGTTGTTTGTGAATTTTTAAAACAAGATAAATTAAAGCAAGGTGAATAAATATAAAAGACGAATAAGCAATCTCTATAATCCAAAATTCGATAAACCTTTTCGGATTAGCCGTTCGAAAATTGATTTGTTTTTGGAATGTCCAAGATGTTTTTATTTAGACAGAAGGTTAGGATTGAGTCGGCCCAGTATGCCGGGTTGGGCTTTGAATTCAGCCGTCGATCAGTTATTAAAAAACGAATTTGATTTACTTCGTAAAAAAAGAGAGTCGCACGAGTTAATGAAAAAATACGGCATCGACGCTATTCCTTTTGATCACCCTGATTTGCCGGAGTGGCGAGATGATTATTATCGTTTTAAGGGCGCTTCTGTAATTCACAAACCAACTAATTTAGAAATCTGCGGCATTGTTGATGATGTTTGGATTAACAAAAATGAAGAATTGTTAATTGTTGATTACAAAGCAACCAGCACCACAAAAGAGATTTCTTTAGAGGATGAATACAAGCAGGCTTACAAAAGACAAATGGAAATTTACCAGTGGATTTTTCGGCAAATGGGATTTAGGGTTAACAATACCGGTTATTTTGTTTTTGCTAATGCCGGCAAAAATAGACCTAAATTTGACGGAAGGTTAGAGTTTGAAATAAAAATCATTCCTCACCGAGGTGATGATTCTTGGGCAGAGCCAACCATTATT
This sequence comes from uncultured Candidatus Saccharibacteria bacterium, assembly GCA_964438335.1. Classification (GTDB taxonomy): domain Bacteria; phylum Patescibacteriota; class Minisyncoccia; order Minisyncoccales; family CAYTKG01; genus CAYTKG01. The sequence goes on from CAYTKG010000014.1 coordinate 4,660, forward strand.
AAAATAAAGGAGTGCCTTGATAGCGAAAACATTCCTCATCCAAGTCCTGATTGTGAATATTGCGAATACAGAAAATTGATTAAATCTTCCGAAAAATAAAAATTCACTTAAAGGTCGGTTTTCGATAATTAAATCAGAAGAAAATATGCCCAAAATTGACAAAAAAGTGAATATTAATCTTGAAGGAAATCGAATTTTTGGGGTCTTGCCCAGAGTTTTGAAAGAAATTGGCGGAGAAATAAAGGAGCAAAAGATAAACCGGGATTCTCCTTTTTGGGGCCAGATTAAGGTTTTTGTTCCCAGTATTTGGGGATGGGGTGGGATGAAGGTAGATATAGATTTAAAGGAAAAAGAAGAGGGAGTTTCTGTTTTATTTATAGAAGGATACATTGCCCAACTTGCCACAAGACCATTAACAAAGAAAATGGACGCATTTCTTAAATCACTATCATCGATTCTAAAGGAAGAGTTTAATTATGAATTAGAATATACTTCCTCTGCGCCAAAGTTTTTGTCCTTTCCCGGATTTAAATGGACCCGGTCAGATACGTTTGTTGTTTTATTATTTTTTGGTGTCACCGTGTTGCTTGTAGTTTTGTCTTTAACTTCTGGAGTTTCAGACTCTTGGTTTTCCTTGTTATTGATTCCCTTCGCATATTATGTTGGTCGTAAACTTTTAAACAGGAATTAGAAAGAAAACGAGTTGGTATAAAAATTGAGCCGGATTCAATATCATTTAAACTCAACAGATATCTTAAACCAAACGAAATCAAAGAAATTTGGGAAAAGATTGAGAGAAATTTTCCGGATTTAAAACAACCAATTGAACCATGTAAAATTTCAGCAGCGGATTTTTTCGGGAAACAACAGAAAAAATTTTGGGGATGAATCGATTGCTTTCCGGAAAATCTTAATGTTAAAAATATTATGAAAAATAAATAAATATGAGAAATAAATTTAAGCTACAATTGAAAATAACAAAGAAAAAGGGACCGGAACTCAAGAAAGTGATTGCTAAAAAAATGGTAGGCAAATCAGAATATAGATTAGTTCACTGGTTGGAAGACGGCTTGTTTGTTATTTATAGATTCAACAAGGGCATAAAAGCAGTGGCGGCTCGTCTAATTCCAATGGTTTACCGATCTCGTTCCAGAAAAAAAGCAGAACAATATCTGAATAAATTAGGAGAAAAAGAAGGGCAGAAAAAACAGAAAGGAAAGGAAAATAATCAAAAATAAAATGGAAGAAATAATCTCAAAACAAGAACTTGAAGAATTAAAAAAAATTGAGGGAGAAGTGAGGGGAGCGGCTTTAAAGGACGACGCCCGGTTTATTCTTAAAGAAAAAGGAGGCGAGGGGTTAAAAAAATTGGAGGAAGCGATGGCAAAATTCGGTTTTCCGATAAAATACAAGAAGTTAAAGGAAATGGGTTTCTATCCTCTAAAAGTAGATGTTTTGAGCGTTTTGCTTATCAAACGACTTTTTGGCTTTAGCGATAAAGAAATTCAGGAAATGGGCAAATTTGAAGCCCAGTCCTCTTTTGTTCTCCGACTTTTCTTAAAATATTTTGCTTCGGTGGAAACCATAGCTAAAAAGGGACCGGGCATTTGGAAAAAATATTATAACCGGGGAAATCTCAAAATTGCCGAGTTAAATAAAGAAAAAAGATATTTGGTTCTAACGATTGAAGATTTTGATCTCCCTTCTTTTTATTATCAGCCATTAATGGGTTATTTCGCCGGAGTGCTTCAGATGATAGTTAAAAAACCGGTTGTCTGTCGCGAGAGAAAATGTACCGATTCTAAAATTATCTGTCGTGAATTTTTATTAGAATGGTAGAGGAGCGAAAAAAATGAAAAATCCATTTTTTCAATCAAAGGTTTTGGTTTTATTTCCCTTAATTTTGGTGATGCTTTTGGATTTGGTTTTTACAATAACGGGTCAGCCAAAATATTATTGGCAGGATTATCGTTTTTTTAACGAAGGCAGTCCTCTGGGTCCATTGCTTCTTTCTCGGCATCCCGGCTATTTTATTATCGCTTTCTTGATTTACCTGTTGTTTGTTTTGTTTTTGGCAGTGAGCCTAAGGAAACCTTTTAATATTATTTTGGTTATTGCCCTTTTTATCGCTCATAGCTGGGGAAGCGCCTCCTGGGTGCCGGAGTTATTTTTTCGTTTTTTTTCATTTTATATTGACAGTTGGTATTTAATAATGGGTTATTTTTTTGTGATTGGCATTATTTCCGGTTTTTGTCTAAATCAGTGGCTGAAGGCCAAAGGCCTGGAGTAATGAGGGGGAAAAAAGTTGTTTCTTTGTGGTATTAATCGGGAATTATCTCGATTTTTTTATGTTAAAATAAGGCAAATGAAATTGAATTTAAACAATCTTAACAGAGAACAAAAAAGGGCGGTTACTTTCGGTGAGGGCCCGCTTTTAATTGTGGCCGGGGCCGGAACCGGCAAAACAATGGTGATTACCAGTCGGGTCGCTTATTTAATCAAGCAGGGAAAAGCCAAGCCGGAAGAAATTCTGGCGCTTACTTTTACGGACAAGGCGGCCGAAGAAATGGAAGAGCGGGTAGATAGATTGCTGCCTTACGGCTACATTGACCTTTGGATAACCACTTTTCATTCTTTTTGTAAGAGAATTTTAGAAGAGCACGGTCTTGATATTGGTCTTTCTACTGACTTTAAATTATTGGACGGAACAGCCAGTTGGCTTTTGATTAGACAAAACATAGGCCAGTTTAAACTGAATTATTACAAACCCTTGGGTAATCCGACCAAATTTATTCACGCTCTGGTTTCTCATTTTTCTCGCTGCAAAGATCAGGCAATTTATCCCGAAGATTATTTGAGATACAGCCGAAAGGCGAGGGGCGAAGATGCTCAACGAGCCCGGGAGGTGGCGGCCGCTTATCAAGTTTATCAGAATTTGCTTTTGGAAAACAATTTCTTGGATTTTGGCGATTTGATTAACTACTGCTTAAAGCTTTTTAAGGAGAGGCCGTTGATTTTGAAACAATATCGGAAAAAATTTAAATACATTTTGGTTGATGAGTTTCAAGACACTAACTGGGTTCAATACGAGTTAGTCAAACTTTTGGCTGCGCCTGAGAACAATTTAACCGTTTGCGGTGATGACGACCAAGCCATTTACCGATGGAGGGGCGCTTCCTTTGGCAATATTATTCAATTCCGTAATGATTTCCCGAACGCCAAACAAATTGTTCTTATTAAAAATTACCGCTCTTGTCAGAATATTTTAGATTTGGCTTATCAATTTATTCGCCTAAACAATCCGAACCGCTTGGAATATTTGGACAAAATTAACAAGAATTTATTGGCCGAAAAAAAAGATAAAGGCGTAATCGAACATCTCCATTTCAAAAGCTTGGATGAGGAAATTCGAGGCGTGATTAATAAAATTGTAGAGATTTTAAAGAAAGACAAAAAAGCCACTTTAAGTGATTTTGCTATTTTAGTTAGGGCTAATGAAGCAGCTAATGCTTTTTCCCGGGCCTTGGAACGAGCCGGCTTGCCGTATCAGTTTTTGGCTCTTAAAGGATTATATGGTAAACCGGTTATCTTAGATATTATTTCCTACTTCAAGCTTTTAGATAATTACCATGAAAGCGCGGCCGTCTTTAGAATTCTTAATTTACCGTTTCTCAAGATTCCAGCCGAAGATATAGCTAAAATTACTCAATACAGTTTAAGAAAATCCCAATCCATTTATCAGTCTCTTCAGGAATTATCATTAATCTCTGGCCTTTCCAAGGAGACAATTAATAAAATTAACCATCTTTTAAGTTTAATTAAAAAACATACCGATTTGGCTCTCGGGAGAAATGTCTCTGAGCTTTTAATTGCCTTTCTTCAAGATTCCGGTTATTTGGAATATTTGACCGCCAGAGATGACCGGGAAAGCTTCAATTATATTAATCAGTTTTTCAGCCGGGTAAAAACGTTTGAGGAATCAAATTTAGATCCTCGTTTAAGAAGCTTTATGGAGGAACTAAACTTAGAGTTGGAATCCGGCGAACAGGGAAGATTAAACTTTGATATTGAACAGGGGCCGGAAATGATTAAAATAATGACTATTCATGCCGCCAAAGGACTTGAGTTTAAATATGTTTTTTTAGTCAATTTAGTAGATAAAAGATTTCCTGTTATTGAGAAGAAGGAACCAATTGAAGTGCCCGGGGAATTAATTAAAGAAATTATCCCTGAGGGCGATATTCATTTGGAAGAAGAAAGAAGATTGTTTTATGTAGCCATGACCAGAGCGAAAAAAGGATTGTTTTTTACTTCGGCTGAGGATTATGGCGGCGTGAGGAAGAAAAAAATATCAAGATTTTTAAAAGAATTGGGTTATGAAGTTAAATTAGAAAAAAGAAAAAAGGAGGGGATTGTTTCTTTGCCAAGATTGGAAAAGAGGTCTGGCGGTCAAAAAGAAAGAATAGAACTACCTTCCTATTTCTCTTTCACTCAACTTAAAGCTTTTGAAAATTGCCCCTTACAGTATAAATTTGCCCACGTTTTCAAGATCCCGGTTAGGGGCAAGGCAACTTTCAGTTACGGTAAAACGATTCACAACACTTTATTTGAATTTGTTAAAAAGATGATTGAGAAAAAAGTCAGCTTGGCGGAATTGCTCAAAATTTATCAAAAGGAATGGATTGATGATTGGTATGACAATCAAGCTCAAAAAGAAAAGTATTTTGAGACCGGCCAAGCGACCCTCAAGAGGTTTTATAATGACTTTCTAAAGAGAAAGCCTTCGATTCTTTTAATTGGCGGCAAGCCGGCCTTAGAACAGAGCTTTAATCTAAAAATAGGCGGTTACACCCTAATTGGAAAGATAGACAGAATTGATAAAATAGAGAACGGAGTAGAACTGATTGATTACAAAACCGGGGAGTTTAAAGAAAAAACAAAGCTGAAAGACAAAAAACAACTTCTGATTTATCAAATTGCGGCTGAAGAAGTTTATAATTTAAAACCGCAGAAATTGACCTACTATTATGTGGATGAAGGCAGGGAAATTTCTTTTTTGGGCACTCCGGAAGAAAAAGAGGCAGAAAAGGCAAAAATTATTTCCGAGATTGAACAGATAAAAAAGAGTGAATTTGCGCCTACGCCTGGTTGGCAATGTCAATTCTGTGATTTTCGTCATATTTGCGAATACGGTCAAAGATAAAATGAGAAATGACAAAAAAAATAAAAGGGGAACAATGAGTTTTGATGTGGCCGTGATTGGCGGGGGGCCGGCCGGGATGATGGCGGCCGGTCGAGCCGGAGAATTGGGCGCCAAGGTTGTTCTGATTGAAAAGAATAAAAATTTGGGCAGAAAACTTTTATTGACCGGCAAGGGGCGATGCAATCTTGCTAAGGCCGAATTTAATCATAAAGAATTCGTTAAGGGTTTTGGTAAACAAGGCCAATTTCTTTTATCAGCCCTTTCGGTTTTTGGCATCAAAGAAACGATTGAGTTTTTTGAAAAAAGAGGTCTAAAAACCAAAATAGAACGAGGGAAAAGGGTTTTTCCCAAAAGTGATAAAGCCCGAGATGTTTTGAATGTTCTTGTTAATTATTTACGAGAAGGAAAAGTAACAATCCTTCTTGGTTCGAGGGTAACCAATTTTGAGGTAGCGAACCAGAAAATAATCAGAGCTTTCATAAAAGGAGGCAGGCAAATTAAAGCCGAGAAATACATTCTTTGCTCCGGCGGAAAATCATACCCCCAAACCGGCTCTACCGGCGATGGGTTCCGCTGGGCAGAAAAATTAGGTCATTCGGTAACGAAATTAAGACCGGCTTTAGTTCCTTTTAAAATCAAAGAAAGATGGGTGAGACAGGCCCAGGGTTTGGCCTTGAAAAATGTCAAGATTACCTTTTTTGAGAACAAGAAAAAGCGAGTAAGCAAATTTGGCGAGGCTTTATTTACCCATTTTGGTCTAAGCGGGCCAATAATTTTAGAAATGAGCAAAAAAATCGGTCAGCTTTTAGACGAGAAACCGTCTTATTCTCTCAAACTTTTTCTTGATTTAAAGCCAGGCTTGGATTTTCAGAAATTAGATAAGAGAGTCCAGCGGGATTTTGAAAAATATCGAAATAAGATGTTTAAAAACAGTTTAGCTGATTTGCTGCCTCAAAAGCTCATTCCGGTGATTGTCAGGTTGTCGGGAATTAATCCCGGCAAAAAGGTCAATAAAATAACCAAAGAAGAAAGACAGAAATTGGTTAAGTTATTGAAAAATTTAGAAATGACTGTTGTTGGTCTTTTGGGCTTTGACAAGGCAATCATTACTAACGGAGGTATTTCTTTAAAAGAAATAGATTCCAAAACAATGAAATCAAAAATTATT
>CAYTKG010000015.1:0-7744 GCA_964438335.1 uncultured Candidatus Saccharibacteria bacterium
AACTTAAACCTGTGGAAAACTTTTTTCCATTTTAGCTTTATTTTAAAAAACCAACCTCGGACGTCCGTACATTTTTTAAAATTTTTAAAAATTAAAAATATGAAAAAATAAAAATATATGAAATAATAAAAGGAAAAAAGGAAATTAATTGACTTGAAAAAATTTTTCTGCTATCTTTAATAATATTTACCGTGCTCAAGAAACTTATTCTTCAAATCTTCGTTGCTATCTTTGGTCTTTGGTTAGGCCTGAAGGTAGTTCCTGGTGTAAAATTTGAGGGTTCTATTAAAATTTTTTTATTTTGCGGCTTAACCCTGGGATTAATTAATTTTTTTGTCAAACCCTTTCTTAAAAAAATTACTTTCCTTTTAAGAATTTTAACCCTGGGGCTGTTTAATTTTGTCATCAATATGGCCATTCTCTGGCTTGTTGACAATCTTTTTCCAGAATTGACAATCTCGGGAATCCCGGCTTTGTTTTGGGTCTCTTTAATCGTTTCTTTGTTAAATAGTCTCTTTGTTTTGTTTATTAAAAAATGAAACCGTTTCTAACTCTACTCCAAATTATTGTTTCCCTTCTTTTAATAGGGGTTATCCTCTTGCAACAAAAAGGAGGTCTTTTTAAAACTGAAGGTCGTTTCTATCGAACCCTTCGGGGTCTTGAAAAAAAGATTTTCTGGGCCGCTGTCTTTCTTGGTTTTTCTTTTATTACCCTCTCCCTTCTGAATTTACTCCTCTAACTAATGTTTTCAAAGTTAAAACAAATTCCCTAATTAATGATTAAAACACAAGAATTTCCCAAAAAGGTTTTTGCTCTTCTGAAAAAAAATTTGCAAAAACTTCCTTCGATTTCCCAATGGCAGTTCTTTTTTAAAGTTCTCTCAAGAAAAGAAAAAGTTTTTTTTCTGGCCTGTTTCGTCTCTTTTTTAAGCTCTTCGATTTTTCTTTCTGTTAATTTCTATCTTAAAAAGACGGAAGTGGTGCCGGCTGACGGCGGTATTTATACCGAAGGATTGGTTGGCCAGCCAAGATTTATTAATCCCGTTTTGGCCTCAAGCGATATCGATAGAGATCTAACCGAACTTTTATTTGCCAGCTTAATGAAAGTGAAAAGCAACGGAGAAATTGTTCCGGAATTAATAAAAAACTATTCTGTTAAAGAGGAAGGAAAACTTTACGAGATTACCCTAAGGGACGATATTTTTTGGCACGATGGCCAAGAAATTACCAGCGATGATGTTTTCTTTACTATCAAAACCATTCAAGATCCGGAATTCAGAAGTCCGATAATCGCTAACTGGCAAGGAGTAAAAGTCGAAAAAATTTCAGAAAAAAAATTAACTTTTAGATTAAAAGAACCCTATTTTCCTTTTTTGGAAAGATTAACCATTAAAATTCTCCCAAAACATATTTTTGAAAATATCTCAGCCGAAAATTTTCCTTTGGCAATTTATAATCTTCAGCCCATTGGCTCTGGCCCTTTCAAATTCAAAGAAATAACCCACAGCCGAACCGGAAAAATCGAGGCCTTAACTTTAATCAAAAACGGAAATTACTTTAAAGAACAACCATATTTAGGAGAAATTAAGTTCCTCTTCTTTGAAACCGAAGCGGATCTTGTTCGGGCAGCTGAGAAAAAAGAAATTCAAGGATTGATTCTTCCTGATTCAGAAGCGATAAATTCCTTAGAAGGAAAAGGTTTTGTTCTGTTCGAAATTCCTGTCTTTAGATATTTTGCTGTTTTTTTTAACCTAGAAGAGTCTAATATTTTAGCCAAGAAAAATGTTAGAGAAGCCCTTAATTTAGCTACTAATCGACTGGAAATTTTAGAGAAGGTAATCGCCAATCGAGGAGAAATTGTTCAATCGCCCATTCTTCCAAAATTTTATGGCTTTGCTTTGTTTTCAGACAATTCAGAATTTGATTTGGAAAAAGCAAAAGAAAAATTAAAAACAGCCGGATTCGTTGAAAAAGAAGGAAAGCTCTTTGAAATCACAAAAGAAACCACTTTTTTCTTCGAAAAAGACCTAAAAAAAGGAAGTCGCGGTCAAGAAGTTAAAGACCTTCAAAAATGCCTTGGTTTCTTTTCCGACATTTATCCCGAGAAGGAAATCACCGGCTACTTCGGCGAATTAACCGAAAAAGCAGTCAAGTTATTCCAAGAAAAATATCAGGATGAAATTTTAAAACCTTGGGGCTTTGAACAAGGAACGGGAATGGTTTCCAAAACAACAAGGAAAAAATTAAATGAGGTTTGTAATCAACTATCAGAAAAAAGCTCCCCCTTGAAACTTTCCCTAACAACTGTTAATCAGCCTTTTCTAAAAAAAACAGCCGAAATTCTAAAAGAACAATGGGAAAAATTAGGAATAGAAATTGAAATTAAAGTTCTTGAATTCAACGAATTAAAAAGAGAGGTGATTAAACCGAGACAATACGAAATGGTTTTGTTTGGCGAGGCCTTAGGCACTATCCCTGATCCTTTTGCTTTCTGGCATTCTTCACGAAAGAAAGACCCGGGATTGAATTTAGCGATGTACGAGAATAAAAAAGCCGACGAACTTCTAAAAAAAGCAAGAACGGCTCGGGATTTTACTTCTTTTAGAGAGAATTTAGAAGCGTTTCAAAATGTTTTAACAGAAGACAAGCCGGCTATTTTTCTCTATAGTCCCAATATCCTTTATTTGATTGACGAAACAATCAAAGGAACTAATTTTGGCGTCATTTCCGACCCTTCAAAAAGATTTGTTGATATTGAAAATTGGTATACCGAAACTAAAAGAGTATGGAAATAAAATCTCAAATCTCAAATCTCAAAAATCAAAATTAATCAAAGTTGCCGAAAATTAAAGTTTTTTAAATTTGATTATCACTCAACCTTTATGCCTAAAGCCAGTATTCGTCTTCTTAAAGAAATGGAAAAGGTAGTTTTTGATAAAGAATTTGTTAAGAAATTTCCCAATCTCAAACTTTATTATGTTTACCGTGACCGCAAAAAAGACGCTGACTTAAGATATGATATTACTTTAATGCCAAGTCGGATGTTGGGCCGGGAATTTGTAAGAACCAAGGGAAACCGCAATTCAAGAGGTTATCAGGAACTTTATACCGTTTTGAAAGGAAAAGCTATTTTTTTGATGCAAAAGGCCAAAGGCAAAATTGTCGAAGACATTGTTGCCGTTGAAGCCAAGCCGGGCGACTGGGTAATTGTGCCGCCAAACTATGCGGTCATTACTATTAATCCCTCAAAAAAAACATTGAAAACCGGTAATTGGGTTTCAGAAAAAACCAAAAATATTTATAGAGAATTAGAAGCAATGGGCGGCGCTTCATATTTTGCTGTTGCCGAGAAATCAAAAGCCAAAAGTCAAGAACTGAAAATCAAATGGATAAAAAACAAAAATTATCAAAAAATCCCCAAACTGCGTTTTGAAAAGCCATTAAAACAAAGACCCGAAAATTTGGATTTTTTAAGGAAAGGATTCAGAAGTTAATAAGCCGCGGTGGTGGAACTGGCAGACACGCTAGCTTCAGGAGCTAGTGCTCGCAAGAGCTTGGGAGTTCAAATCTCCCCCGCGGCACATTGATTACGCTCAAAATATAAAATTACTCAAACTGACTATATGAAAAAATCAAAAAAACAAGCCGGTGTTCGAATTATTCCCCTCGGCGGCTTAGGAGAAGTGGGAAGAAATATGATGCTTTTTGAATATCAAAAGAAAATTCTGATTGTTGACGTCGGCCTCCGGATGCCCGAGGAAGCCGCCCTGGGAATAGATTATATTATCCCCGACACCTCTTATTTAGAAAAGAAAAAAAAGCAAATCTTAGGGATTGTTTTTACTCATGGTCATTATGACCATATTGGCGCTCTTCCCTATTGTATCGAAAAAATTGATCATCGTGTGCCAATGTTTGCCAGCGCTTTAACCAAGGGCTTGATTCTAAAAAGACAAACTGATTTCCCTTCCCAAAAGAAATTAGAAATTAAAACTATCAAAGACAAAGAAAGAGTAAAATTAGGGCCTTTTAAAGTTGAATTTGTGAGATTGACCCACAGTATCCCAGATAATTTTGCCCTTTTAATCAAAACACCGATAGGCAATATTTTTCATACTTCTGACTTCAAATTTGACAAAAATCCAATTTATGACCAGCCAACTAATTTCAAAAGATTAGAAAAAATTGGCAAAAACGGCGTTCTTCTTCTAATGTCGGACTCGACCGGAGCGGAAACAGAAGGTCATTCTCTTTCCGAAAAAGAAATTATGGAAAACTTGGAGGAAATTTTTAAGAGAACTAAGGGAAGAATTATTGCCACCACTTTTGCTTCTTTAATCAATCGAATTCACCAGATTATTGCTCTTTCTGAAAAATACGGGAGAAGAGTGGCCGTTGACGGCTATTCGATGAGAGCCAATGTAGAAATCACCAAAAGCCTTGGTTATCTAAAATTCCAAAGGAAAACTTTAATTCTCCCCAAAGATATTCACAAGTACCCGGATTCTCAAATTACCTTTTTGTGCACCGGCGCTCAGGGCGAAGACAGAGCTACTCTGATGAAAATCGCCAACAAAGAACATCCTTTTTTAAGATTGAAAAACGGAGATACGGTTATATTCTCTTCCTCGGTCATTCCAGGCAACGAAAGAACCGTTCAAATTTTAAAAGATAATATCTTAAGGCAAAAAGCCAAAATTTTTCATTACAAAATGATGGATATTCACGCTTCAGGCCATGCCAAGAAAGATGAATTACTGCAGATGATTAAAATGATAAAACCGAAATTTTTTCTCCCTATTCATGGCCAATACTCAATGCTTGTTGCTCATGCGGAATTGGCCCGCCAGGCAAAAATTCCAAAAAGAGGAATTGTCATTGCCGAAAACGGAAACATTGTTAATTTAACCAGAAACAAAATTTCTCTCTCTAAAAAAGAAGTGCCCTCAAGTTATGTCATGGTTGATGGTTTGGGTATCGGCGATGTGGGCGAAGTTGTTTTAAGAGACAGAAAAATGCTGGCTAAAGACGGAATGTTTGTCATTGTCGCCGTTGTTGACAGACAAACTGGACGAGTACGGGGCTCGCCTGATATAATATCAAGAGGATTTGTTTATTTAAGAGAGTCAAAAGAACTTTTATCTGAAACCAGGAAAAGAATAATTAAAATCATCAACAAGGCAACTTCTGGCGGAATTGTTAATTGGGCTTACATTAAGAAAGAAATCCGAGAAGAAATAGGAAGCTTTCTTTATTCAAAAACCCAGCGGCGGCCAATGGTATTGCCGGTCATTATAGAAATATAATAACGGGAAATCCCAAGCACCAAATACCAAGTTCCAAATAAATCTCAATAGCCGGAACCTTTAATGGCAGAGGCGATGAGATTTAACCATTAAACTATGCGAGTTTTTAGCGGTATTAGGCCAACAGGCGGTCTCCATATCGGCAATTATTTAGGAGCAATCAGGCAATGGATAGAACTTCAGAAAAAAGCCGATTGCGTTTTTTGTATTGTTGACTGGCATGCTATCACCACTCCTTATAATCCTAAAAAGCTCCAAAAATATATCCAAGAAGTCGCCCTTACTTATCTTACGGCCGGAGTCAATCCCAAGAAATCCGTCCTTTTCGTTCAGTCGCAAGTCAAAGAACATAGTGAACTGGCTTGGCTTTTAGGCACCCTTACGCCCGTTGGCGACCTTCTTCGAATGGCTCAATATAAAGAAAAATCAAGTCAGTTTAAGCAAGGGCCCGGAGCCGGTCTTTTGAATTATCCGATATTAATGGCCGCTGATATTCTTCTCTACCAGACCGATGTTGTGCCGGTCGGCAAAGATCAAGTCCAACACGTAGAACTGGCCCGGGAAATTGCCAAGAGATTTAATCGAAGATTTGGCCAGGTTTTTAAAGTTCCCGGGGTTCAAATTCCCAAGATTGGCGCTAAAATTATGTGTTTGCAGAATCCCAAGAAAAAAATGTCAAAAACCGGCAATCCCAAGGGCTGTCTGGGTCTTTTTGCCAGCGAAAAGGAAATTAAAGAAAAAATAATGAAAGCAGTTACTGACCCCGGCAAAGAAATCAGATATAACCCGACAAAAAAACCAGGCATCTCCAATCTTTTAGTGATTTATAGCGGCTTTAGCAAAAAACCTGTCAAAGAAATTGAAAAAGAATTCCGCGGCAAAGGTTATGCTGAATTCAAGCAATCTTTAGCCAAGCTTTTAATAGAATCCCTAAAACCTTTTCGTCAAGCCAAAAAAGAACTTTCTGAAAAACAAATTCAAAAAATTCTGGATAATGGCGCTCAAAAAGCGAGAAAAATTGCCCAAACAACTATTTTCCAAGTTCGCCAAAAAATGGGCTTAATATCTAAATGTAAATAAATCTCTAAATAAATCTCTAAAAATAAATCTCTAAATGTAAATAAATCTTAATGTAAATAAATCTTAAAAGTCAGTTAATTTAAACTCTCAAACAAATTCGTATTAATTCAGCCATGGCAGAATTAATACGAATGAAGAGGGATCGTCAAAAATTCAAAGACCTAAAAAATTCAAAGACCTAAAAAAATCAGAAACCTAAAAAAATCAAAGACCTAAAGTTTGATAAGTTTTTTGGGTAATGGGGATACCGACTTTTTTAAAAATCGACAGGGCTTCTTTTTCAATTTCGATTAAATGGTCGACTGTTTCCCCCTCAAACCGGCATTTAATAATCGGGGTGGTATTAGCGGCCCGAGCCAAAGCCCAACCATGAGGAAAATTAATCCGAGCACCATCAATATCAATAAAATCGTAATTATTTTTTCTAAGATACTCCTGTAAATTCTCAATAAATTTGAATTTTTCTTCATCAGTAGAATCAATAAAAATTTCCGGACTGGCATAATAACGAGGCAAGCGGTCAACATAACTGCTAAAATCTTCTTGACGGGAAGCAATTTCCGCTATTTTAAGGGCGGAAAAGATAGCTTCGTCACAGAGATAATAATCGAGCGGAAAAAGAAAATGGAAAGTAATTTCGCCGCCAAAAACTGCGCCCACTTCGATAATTTTTTCAATAATGGCATTGTGATGGGAAATAGAAAAATATGTCCTGATGCCTTGTTTTTTCATTTCCTCAAGAAAAACTTTAGAGACCCTGACATCGTGAACCACCGGACCTTTCTTTTTTTCTAAGGCCTGACGGGCCAGCATTAAAAGACAAAAATCCCCTTGAACGGCCCTTCCTTGGTTATCAATCGGCGCCACCCGGTCGCCGTCGCCGTCAAAAGCAAATCCCAAATCCGCTTTTTCTTCAAAAACCATTTTTTTGATATCTTTTAAGTTTTCCTCTTTATAAGGATCGGGTAAATGATGGGGGAAGTTTCCATCAAACTCGCTGTAAATGGTTTTTACTTGACAGCCAAGTTTTTTAAAAATTTTTTCCGGCAAAAGGCCGCAAGCGCCATTGCCTGAATCAATAATAATTTTTAAAGGCCGGTTTAAATCAATCTTGGCGGCCACATAGTTAATATAATCTTCAATAGGATTAAATTTCGTTATCTTGCCTTTTTTTTCAAAAACGGTTTTGGAAGCAATTTCTTTTCCCAAAACCATTTCTTTGATGTTTTCCAAATCTTTTTCAATAACATCTTCCGAAATTTTTTTATTTGGCTTGCGGACATTAAGAGTAAGACCGTTGTATTCCTTGGGATTATGAGAACCGCTTATCATCACTCCCCCATCAAAACGATAATGAAA
>CAYTKG010000015.1:7844-10999 GCA_964438335.1 uncultured Candidatus Saccharibacteria bacterium
AAAATATTCGGATTGACTTTCATAGAAAAAAATGGTTATAATAACTATATGGCTTAATGGCTATTACTGAAATTATCATATCAGGATTTTGAGATTTTAACAATTAGCCATTGGCAATATCATTATGTCATTTTCAGTCGGCATTGTCGGTCTACCGAATGTGGGAAAATCTACCCTGTTTAAAGCTTTGACCAGAAAAGAGGTTGAAATTGCTCCTCGACCCTTCACCACCATCCATCCCAATCATGGCATTGTTGCCGTGCCGGACGAAAGATTAAATAAAATAGCCGAAATAATAAAACCGGAAAAAGTAACCCCCACGGTAATTGAATTTGTTGATATTGCCGGTTTAGTTAAAAATGCTTGGCAGGGAGAAGGCTTGGGAAATCAATTTCTGGCTCAAATAAGATACTGCGATGCTATCTGCGAAGTGGTAAGAGTTTTTAAAAATGAAAAAATAGAACATATTGAAGGAAGACCTGATCCGAAAAAAGACATAGAAATTGTTAAAACCGAGCTCTTGATGAAAGACCTGGAAACTTTAGAAAAAGCAATCTCAAAATTGGAAAAAAAGACAGAAAAAGAAAAGAAAAAGAAATTAGAAATCCTTAAAAAAATAAAAGAGGCGGTGGCCAAAGAAAAAAAAGTTGACGAGATTGAACTCACCAAAGAAGAAAAAGAACAAATTAAGGATTTTCAGTTTTTAACCGCCAAACCAATAATTTACATCTTCAATATTGGCAGCGAGAATGTGACCGCCGAAATTCAACCCCAAACCAAATTTTCCTTAAAACTAAATTTGAAATTGGAAGAGGAATTCACCGAATTGTCGGACGAGGAAATCAAAGAATTAAAAATAGCAAGCTATCTACCCGCCCTCATCCTCAGTTGTTATCAGGCCTTAAATTTAATCACTTTCTATACCATTGCCGGGGGTCAAGAAGTTAGAGCCTGGACTCTCAAAAGAGGTCTGGCCGCTCCTGAAGCAGGCGGCGTTCTTCATTCTGATTTTCAAGAAAAATTCATTAAAGCCGAAGTGATTAACTGGAAAAAATTAGTTGAAAATGAAAGCTGGAAAAACGCCAGAGAAAAAGGTCTCCTGAAAATTGTAGGCAAGGATTATCTTGTCCAGGACGGAGATGTAATCGAATTCAAGATATAGTAAAATAAATTGTCACCTTATCAAATTGTTATCTCGTTAAAACAAGGCGGCAATGAGACAACTCAGCAATGAAACTTTACGAACTTACCTATCTTATTTCTCCCGAGTTAAAAAAGGAAGAAGTTAAAAAAGTATTTTCAAGAATCGAATCCCTTTTATCGGAAACGGGAGGAGTTTTAATTGAAAACAAAAGCCAGGGAATGGTTAAATTGGGCTGCAAAATCAAGAAACAAAAAGAGGCTCTCTCAGCGACGGCAAAATTCCAAATGGCTCCTGAAAAAATTAAATCTTTTCAAGAAAAAATCAAAGAAATTCCGGAAATTCTCAGATTTTTGGTTCTTGCCACTAAACCAAAAAAGATAAAAAAAGAGGTCTCAAAAATAATTAGAAAACCGGTTAAACCGAAAAAAACGGTAAAAGAAAAAAAAGTTGAATTGAAGGAAATAGAAAAAAAATTAGAAGAGATATTGGGTGAAACTTGAAAAACCCCAACGCTAATTCTAATTTAGGACTACTCCGTCAATTTTGATGCCGAAGACATCGGTTCTAAATTGGAATGAAAAAGGTCGAACCCCAACACTAATTAAGAATTTAAATTATGTTCTTTGTCTATATTTTACGAAAATCTTAATCAGTGTTGGGGGAACTTAAAGAAATTGAAAAAAAATTAGAGGAAATTCTTGGAGAATAAATAAAATGAATCTCAATAAAGTTATTCTTGTTGGTCGGCTTACCCACGACCCCCAGCTAAGAAGCACGCCTTCGGGTCAATCGGTTTGTTCTTTTGGTTTGGCGACCAATCGAGTTTGGTCAGACAGAACCACGGGTGAAAAAAAACGGCAAACAGAATATCACAACATTGTTCTCTGGCGAAGATTGGCAGAAATTGCCTCCCAATATCTAACCAAAGGTTCTTTGGTTTTAATTGAGGGAAGGTTGCAGACAAGAACCTGGGAGGACCAGTCCGGCAGCAAAAGACAGCGAACAGAAATTATTGCCGAAAAAATGCAATTAGCTCCCAAAACAATCAGCAAAGAGATTCCTGCCGGCCAGCCCTCCTCCGAGAAAACACCGGAGCCGGTAGCGGAAGAAGAAATCCCGATTGTGGAAGAGAATGAAGAAATTGATGTTGAGGAAATACCATTTTAGGTCAAACCTCAAATCTCAAAAGTCAAAGATACGAAATTGAATTAGGTCAAACCTCAAATCTCAAAAGTCAAAGATACGAAATTGAATTAGGTCAAACCTCAAAAGTCAAAAATTTCTGCGATTTACATTTGTATTTTTGCGATTTGAGATTTGATTTTTAAGATTAATATGGATTGTTATTTTTGCAAAAGAAACATTAAAGAAGTTAACTGGAAAGACCAGGCCCTTCTTAAAAAATTTTTAACCGGCCTGGGAAAAATCAGGAGAAAAGACAAAACCGGGCTTTGCGCCAGGCACCAAAGAAGATTAAGCCGAGCCGTCAAAAGAGCCCGGCATTTGGGGTTGTTGTCGCCGAGCGAGAAATAGATAAATAATAAGTATTAAAGATTAAAGATTAAAGATTAAAGATTAAGGAAATCAAGTGTTTAATTTAAAAAATTAAAAATAATTTAAAAATATAAAAACATAAAAAATTAAAAGTATAGAAATAATGAAATAAAAAACAGCCGGTTCTTCCGGCTGTTTTTAAAAGAACTTTTTTAGAGGCCCGGAGTTACGGGCGCGGGCCTCTTTTTTACCGACTTACCGGCGGCGCCCGGCGGCGTAGCCTAGCGCCACGGCCGCCGCCCCTACCAGGGCGGTCAGGCAAGCAGCCAGAGCCGCCATGTCGTCAGCCTCCCCCCCCGTTTCCGGGAGAAAGGGAGCCGGCGTGGGCGTGGCGGTCGCCGTTGGCGTGGCCGTCGGCGGCGGCCGACGGGTTGGCCGGCGAGTCGGGGTCGGTGTGTTCGTTGGGGTCGGGGTCTGGGTTGGTGTGTCTGTGGGGGTCGGGGTCTGGGTTGGTGTG
>CAYTKG010000016.1:0-4833 GCA_964438335.1 uncultured Candidatus Saccharibacteria bacterium
TCTTTTTTTGTTTTTTCTTTAATAATCTCAAAAGCTCCATAAACTATTTTTTGAGCAATTGTCTTTTTCCCCCGTCTCATTACATGATTAATAAATTTAGCCACCACTTCACTTCCGTAGATAGGATCTGGAGGAATTATTCTCTTGGCTGATTTTTTTCGGCGCATGACTTAATTTTTATTTATTACTTTACCTCTTATTTTTCTCGTTTAGTCCCGTACTTTGATCTTTGTTTTTTTCTGCCCTCAACTCCTCCGGTATCCAAAGTACCTCTTACTATGTGATATCGCACTCCAATAAGGTCTCTTACTCTTCCACCCCTAATTAGAACAACCGAATGCTCCTGAAGATTGTGTCCTTCGCCGGGAATATAGGCCGTCACCTCCATTCCGTTAGTCAATCTAACCTTAGCCACTTTTCTTAAAGCGGAATTTGGTTTCTTGGGGCTGACGGTAAAAACCTTAGTACAAACCCCTCTTTTTAAAGGAGACCAGTACTTTGTTGGTTTATTTTTCAGGGCATTAAAAGCAAATGACAAAGCAGGCCTTTTGATTTTCTTTTTAGGTCTTTTTCGCGGTTTCTTAATTAATTGATGAATGGTAGGCATGAAGTTAAAAATAATTAAGCACCAAGTGCTCGCCTTATAATTTAACAAATGAAATCAAAAAAGTCAAATCAAGCTGAATAAACGAAAGGGTCGACCGACAACTAACCGAAACATTTTTAAAGCTAAAGGATCAATCAAGTTCAGTCCAAAAAAAATAAAAAGTATCAGAATTAAAAGTCCATACTCTCGAAGAATTAATTTTACCTCAAAAGCTCTCTCTGGCAAAAGAGAAAAAAGAATGTGAGAACCGTCTAAGGGTGGAATAGGTACTAAATTAAAAATTCCTAAGAGGAAATTATAATAAATAATAATGCCCAAAAAGACAGCCAGAAGAGAATGAGGTGAAAGAAAAAACCTAAGGAGAAGCCCGAATGCCGTTGCGATTAAAAAATTCATGGTTGGGCCGGCAAGAGCTACTTTTAATTCGCCCCATCTCTGGTCGCGGAAATTATAAGGATTAATTGGTACCGGCTTGGCAAAACCAAAAATTGGCCCTCGACCAAAAGTGGCAATCAAAGTGAAAAGAGGCAGTAAAATTGAACCAAAAAGGTCTAAGTGTTTAAAAGGGTTAAGCGACAACCTGCCTTCATATTTGGCAGTGGGATCTCCTAATTTATACGCCAAAAAGCCATGAGCCGCCTCGTGAAAGGCCACCGAAAAAAGCAGAACAATTAAGGAAAAAATAGTCATCAGCATGTTTACGAATTATATCAGAAACTTGTCTAAAACAAAATAACTTGTTAGAATAATAAGGCATTTATTTCTATTGCTATTTTTATTGAAACAAGAAATTATTCATTGTTCTGTTGTCGTATTGTCATATTGTTAAACAGACAATATAGCAGTACAGCAATATAACAATATTATTATCGTGGCTAGACAATGTCAAATTTGCGAGAAAAAAAGAAAAATAGTTTGGCGGCGAAAGAAATTAAGAGGTAAATATAATCCTACTGCCAAACGGGCTCAACAGCCGAATCTTCAATGGGCGGAAGTTCCTCTTGGTTTTAAAAAAGAGCCATTCAAAAAATTTGCCGGCAAACGAGTTTTGCTTTGCAGTAAATGCCGGAAAACAATTTTAAAATATATAAAGTAGCTGGAAAGTTAAAGTCAAGAATTTTTGCGATTCGATTTGTGTTTTTGCTTTTGTGATTTGAGATTTGATTTTTGAGATTATTTCCCGGTCGGGCCATAGGACAACGGTAGTCCGCTACCTTGGGGTGGTAGTAACGGCGGTTCAACTCCGCCTGGCCCGAAAAATAAAATTAGCTAAGCAGAAAAAAACAGCTTTCATAATAATAAATTTTAAAAATGGTAAAAATATAAAAATAGGGGGTAAAAAACAAAAATTTCGGAACTTTAAATTTAAAGCTGTTAATTATCACCCCATTCGTATTAATTCAGCCATGGCAGAATTAATACGAATTTGAAATTTATCCAACTATTCAACACTTTCAACCAACTATTCAACACTTTCAACGCTGAAATAAAAAAACCAGTCTTCGCAACTGTTTTTTTATTCCAACTCAAAGACCCTGCTTTTTTCTAGAGGATCATCCAGGAAAATATTCAAGTGGGTGTCCGCACTCGCAACTTTTTTGTCGCGAAAATATAGGACTCCCTTCTCTCAAGTTTGTCCCTGAATCTCTAGAAATGGCAGGGTCCCGTTCCCCACCAATTAAATTCTTTAAATACTCAAACCGTCAAATTAGTGGGGAATGGCACCTTCTGTTTTCATCATAGTCTTTTTTCTATCTTTGTCAAGCCAGTGCGCACAGGATACGACGACAGTTTATTCTAAAATACCGTCCAAATTGACATCGTATAAAATTTTTTCAGAAATTAATCTATAATTAATAATCTCATCAGGCTTAAACCAAACTTTGATTTCTCTTTCCGCTTCTTCTTTGGAACCCGAACGATGAACCAGATTTCTAACCGCTCTTCCATTTGTATCCGCCATCAAATAAGAATCAATAGTGAAATCTCCTCGAATAGTGCCTACATCAGAACTTAAAGGTTCGGTAGCTCCCACAATTTTGTCTACAATAGCTATTGCTTGATTCCCTTCCAGAATCATTGCCACAATTGGCCCGGAAGACATAAATTTCTTTAACCTATCAACAATCATTCTTCCCTGTTTATAAGGCGTGTCTTTTATTATAATCCCGTGTTTTTTCTTTTGATTCTCAATCGATCTTCTCCCCAAAGCCTCAATTTCCTCTCTTGAGGGAGCATATTGTTTTTCAATCTGTTCTTCGGTAGGAACGAAAAATTTCAGAGCAACAATTTTAAGCCCGACTTTTTCAAATCGAGAAACTATTTCTCCTATTAAGGATCTCTGAACGGCGTCAGGTTTTATTAGAACCAATGTTCTTTCTTTTTTGAAATTGGTCATAAAAATAAAAGCAGAAACGCCAAGATTTAAGAATTGCGTTTAAAGAATTGTGTATTATTTCTTTCTTTCTAGGCTTCTTTTTAGGCAAAAACTTCTTTGAGGGCTGTTTCTTCGGCAAGAACTGCCACTAACTTTGCTAATCTTTCTGCTCTTTTTTTCATTTCTTCCTGAGTAACCGAGGCAACTTCATCAATAGCCGCTTTAAGAAAATCTTCTTTATTTTCAATCCCCAAATCGTCGGCTAACCTTAAATAAAAATCTCTCAACTCTTCTTGAGAGCGGCCTCTTTCATATCTTCCGCCGCAACCGGTTATTGAACCAACAATTTTTCCTTCAACAACAATTGGCACCCACAAAGAAGCAAAACCGGCATAACAATCTACAAAAAGAGCTTCTTTTTGGGTCTTCACTAAATTTAAAGCCGTTTGGTAACAAATTCCACACTCTCTTTTTCCTTTTTCAGTATCCATTATTATCTGGCAAACTCTTTGCTGGCCTGACATTTTAGTTATTAAATTACCTTCTTTATCTGTCATCACAATTTGAGCACCAACAGCGGCAGCAAAATCATCCTGAAGCAATTGAATGTTTTTTAAAAACCATTGTGCTTCTTCAGAAAATTGTTTTTCCATAAATTTAATTAGACAATTTAAATTTTCGACCTTTATTTATCTAAACTTATTTTAAGATTGTTTCCGTCGCTTTCGAATTTTATATCACCTTTTTCATCTGTTCTTAAAATCTGAGTCCCAAATTCTGTCAGCCTTGTTAAAACTTGCCGAGAAGGATGCCTATAAGGATTTCTCTCGCCAACAGAAATAACCGCTATTTCGGGAGAAACCGCTTCTAGGAATTCTTCACAAGTTGATGTTTTACTTCCATGATGGCCAATTTTTAGAACCTCCGAGTCCAAAGGAAATCCTCTTTCAATCATCTTTTTTTCCCTGGATTGATAAATGTCGCCGGTCAACAGAAATGAATTTCGGCCAAAAGACAATCTGCCCACAATTGAAGTATTATTGCTGTCCTTAAATTTTCTTCCCTCCAAGCTTTCAAATGGATGAAAAATATCAAGAATAACTCCTGAAACGACAATTTTCTGTCCTGCCTGAGCAATTTTTACTTGAGCGCCTTCTTCATAGAGAGATTTTAGCCACTCTTCAAACTCAGGCGTTTCCCGTCGAATCCCCGTCCATAGAACATAATCTACTTTATATCTTTTTAGAACCTCAATTAATCCCCCCATATGGTCTTTTTCCGGATGGCTCAAAATCACCAAGTCCAGGGATTTGTCGTAAAAAGGCATCACCCGGGCTAATTTTTCCAAAATCTTTGTGTTTGGCCCTCCATCAATCAGAACTTGATGGCCCTGAGGGCTTTTGATAAAAATAGCGTCACCTTGCCCTACATCAAAGAAAATAATTTCAAAAACAGGAAATTGAAACGACTCAAAAACGGCCCTCCAGGCGATAAAATTGAAACAGATTAAAAGAACAAAAAATCCTACCAAAAGATTCCTCTTCATTACCTATTCAATTTTTATTTTTTTTCGCTTGGCAGAAACCGATACATTGTTGTTCCGCATTTCGGACACTTACCCTTAACTGCTTTTCTTTCTCTCTTTCCTTTTCCTTTCATTTTTACTATTTCTTCATCAACCATTACTCTTTTTGTTTTGCATTTAACACAATATGCTTCTGTTGCCATATTTAAAATAATAATTAGCTTAATAAAGACGACCTTTTTCTATATCTAATGCCTAAATTATTAAACGCTTTTCGGTTCCCGAAACGCGTTTATTTACCTTTATTTATTTTACCTTAAATAA
>CAYTKG010000016.1:4933-10810 GCA_964438335.1 uncultured Candidatus Saccharibacteria bacterium
GCTTTTCGGTTCCCGAAACGCGTTTATTTACCTTTATTTATTTTACCTTAAATAACCTTAGAAATCCAGCCATAGCTGTGAAAAACTTCTCTAGATATAGTTTTTCCATTTAAACTTAACTTTAGATAGGATTTCCTTCATTTTTTCGGCTATCCTGGAATTTACACTTTTTGCCAAGGGCAAATACATCGTTTCCGCCTCTTTGAACCAACGGGGAAGTTTCTTAACCGAAGGAGAATTTTGAGAAATAAATAACCAAGAACGCATATTGTCCAGCCAATCACATGCTTTCACTATTCTAACTGTCTCATCAGCCTTCATAGTTTTAAGAAAGTGCTGGTATTTCCGCTCATATCGATTCTGCTCTGTTTCATCTTTAGCCTTAGTTCTCGTTAATACAAGAACTATTTTCTTAATTCTTTCGCCAAACTTCTGAGTAAGCTCTTTTAAACTCAGATCGGTATCTTCTATTGTATCGTGAAGTAAAGCAGCGCAAATCGCTTCCGGTTCTCTTATTCCGACCTCTTCGATTAAACAGCAAGCAACTCGTATCGGATGAATCACATAGGGTCCTCCTTCTTTTCTTTCTTGGTCCGCGTGTTTCTCTTTGGCTAATTTTAAGGCCCGATTAATTAATTTTTTATCAGGTACAGAAAAATCCTTAATTAGCCGTCTCAATCTTGCTTCTTGTTTTTTTGTATCTAAAAATTCATCCATTGAGATACTAAAATCAAATCGCTTTAATAGGCCTGGGCAAATAGCCACAGATGCTCGGCTTTTTTACCGCAATAAATACATTTCCCTTTTTGTTTTTTCCCATCCAAGGGCAAAAGTCGGGTGGTGGCTTTCGTTTCCTCTTTAATTTTTGCTTCGCATTTCGGGCTTCCGCACCAAAAGGCCCGCAAAAAACCTCTCTTTCCTTTCATTATTTTTTTAAACTCTTCGTAGTTATCGCCGACTTCGTGGGTATTTTCCTCTAATGACCTTTCTGCCTTTTTGTACAAATTTTTTTGAATTTCATCTAACAATCTTTGAATCTTAAATCTCAAATCCTGAATCTCGAACCTTGAATCTGTATTTGTGTCCCTTCTGACCACTCTAACAAAATTCTCTTTTATTTCTTTTTTTCCTATTTCAACTCTAAGAGGCACTCCTTTTAATTCCCATTCATTAAACTTCCAGCCGGGCGTATATTGAGTCCGGTTATCTAATTCGACCCGGATTCCTCTCTTTTCTAAATCTTCCTTTATTTTTGAACAAAAAGCAAGAATCTCTTGGGTTGTTTCTTTCTCAAAGATCGGAATAATTACTGCCTGAATTGGCGCTATTTTAGGCGGCAAAACCAGACCCTGGTCGTCGCCATGAACCATAATTAAAGCACCAATTGATCTGGTTGAAAACCCCCAGCAAGTTTGCCAGACATATTTTTTCTTGCCATCCTTGTCTTGAAATGAAATCTCAAAAACTTCTGAAAAATTCTGACCTAAATCATGAGAAGTGCAACCCTGAAGGGCTTTTCCGTCCGGCATTAGTATTTCGTAAGTAAAAGTATCTAAAGCGCCGGGAAATCTCTCGGTTTCTGATTTCTTTCCAGCAAAACCAGGTAAAGCTAAAAATTCCCTATAAAAAGCTTCATACATCTTTAAAGCTCTTTTTACTTCTTCTTTTGCCTCATTATGAAGTCGATGACAAGTATGTCCCTCTTGCCACAGAAACTCCATCGTTCTCAAAAATAAAAAAGTTCTCCTTTCCCATCTAACAATATTGCACCACTGATTGATTAACAAAGGTAAATCTCGCCACGAACTTATCCATTTTTTAAACATCGCATACATTATTGTTTCAGAGGTAGGCCTTACTACTAACGGTTCGGTCAATTTTTTCCCACCCCCATGGGTAACCACAGCCAACTCGGGCGAAAAGCCCTTAACGTGTTCTTTCTCCCGCTTTAAAAATGAATGAGGAATAAAGAGAGGAAAATAAGCATTTTTAATTCCCGCCTTTTTTATCATTCGGTCTAAATTGTTCTGAATATTTTCCCACAAAGCATAGCCATAAGGCCTGATTACCATACAACCTTTAACCGGCGCATAATCTGCCAACTTTGCTTTTAAAATCACATCGGTGTACCAACTAGAAAAATCCTTTGACTTTTTGATTAATTCTTTTTTTTCAAAAACTTTCTCCATCTTTTTTCTTTACTTTAGCGTGTTTTAATATTATAACTTAGAATTGAGACAATTCAAACCTTCTATCACATTTTTTGCGGTTGGATAATCAGAAAAAATACTAATTTTTTCTTTTGATATTTTTCTTTAAAACAAAAGCTAAAATTATTCCAGCAATAAAACCGCCAATATGAGCCGTATAAGCGATGGAAGTTGGCGTTCCAGCGTTAATTAATTGATAAAAAAACCAAGCCGAAGCATAAAACCAGGCGGGCACAGAAAGAAGATAGGGTCGAAAATAACCAAACATCAAAGCCCTGATTTTATTGCCGGGAAAAAGAATCACATAGCCGCCCAAAACTCCTGAAATTGCGCCCGAGGCGCCTATCACCGGCAGAAGAACGCTTGAGAGAGACACGGTCAGGATATGAACCAGGGCGGCAATGATACCGGTTATAAAATAAAAAAGGCAAAACCTGATAGAACCCAAATTATACTCCAGATTATCGCCAAAAAGCCATAAAAACCACATATTGCTTATTAGATGAAAAAGATTGCCATGGAGAAACATTGAAGTAAGGAAGGTAAAAAAAGCCTCTCCCCGCAAAACTCTCTCTGGAATTAAACCAAAATTAACAATAATCGTTTCAAAGTTATTACTCAAAAAACAAATTAGAAAAACGAGGACATTAATTAAAATAAGGCCTAAAGTTAAGAAAGGCGGCCTCGTTCTTGGTGCGGCTTCGTCATACAAAGGCAACATATTAAAGGCAAGATATTAAAATCTCCCCGAGCTTAAATAAAGTTGGACACGAGACAGCAAAATCAAATCTCAGGAGACTAAAAGTTTATTGGATTGTATCAGATTTAACTAAAAGAAAAAAGCCCAAAAACATTTTGGGCTTTTTTCTTTAATTTTCTTAATTAGTTCCCTTTTCTTCTAATCTCAGAAATTGTCTTTCGCAATCTTCTTTCTGACTTTTCTTGAGAATCAAAAAGATGAAGAGAATAATACCAGCTTTCAGCTTTTGATTTCAATTCGGAGGCCTTACTGCCAATACTTATCCCGGAACGGACAAACACCCTTTGATAAAAGAAAGACCCGAGCAGAAAACAGTAAGTTAAAATAAAAGTGATTCCCAGTGAAAGCAAGAAAGAATCCAAAACGCCGGTAGAAACGCTGGTAACCGCTCCGGCCACACCAGTCCTTCTCACCCGAACCTTAGCGGTGCCGGTCGCTGAAGTATCGACATTGTAAGCGATAACAGTATTGATTAAATCAGTGGTTCCGTAAGGAAATTCATCTTCCGCCGCTACTTTTGCTTCAAAAGTGATTGTTTTTGACTGGCCCGGCCCTAAACTGCCGATATTAATTCCCTCAGCGATATCATCGTCAAAACTGACGCCATCTATTTCTAAATTGCCATACCAATCGATTTTGCTGGGAAGGGTGTCCTTGACTACCACGTCAGAAGCAGTTGTGTTGCCGGTCGAAGAGACCAAAATTTTAAAGGCAATTTTATCGGAAAAGCCAGCCGAAACCGTCTCTTTCCAGGAGGTTTCGCCCTTGGTCAAATTTTTAACTTTTTTCTCAATGCTTAAAACAACCTGAGGAGAGGAACTTTTAACCACATTCAGACTGGCGCTATCATAAACCGTGGCAATCCCGTCTGCCTCAACATTAGCCGTATTAATCAAAGTGGTTGTCCCGTAACCAAAATTGTCTTCGTCGTCAATTTTGGCTTCAAAAGTAACAGTGGTTGAGGCATCGGGCGCTAAACTGCCCAAATTTAGGCCCGAAACAATATCGCCGCTCGAAGAAATGCCGTTTATTTTTAAATTGCCTTGATAGCTCATCCTTGACGGCAGAACGTCTTCTAAGACGATGTTTGAGGCCGTAGTTGTTCCGATGGAATTAATTCGAATCTTGAACTCAATTAAATCCGAGGGCTTGGCCGAAACAGAATTGCTGAAACCCGTCCCCTCGCTTAAATTGCGTACTAATTTGTCAATTGATAATCCCGGTGAAGCAGGCGGAGGCGATTCCTTGGTCACATTAACTAAGGCAGTATCTGATATTTGAACTACATTATCAGCCCAAGTTTGGCCAGTATTAATCAAAGTGGTTGTCCCATAACCAAAATTGTCTTCTCCTTCAACTTGGGTTTCGAAAGTAATTGCTTTGCTTTCTCCGACAGCCAAATTGCCGAGATTAATTCCGTCCAAAATAGTTCCGCCTACAAAGGAACCGTCAACTTTTAGGTTTCCCAAATAATTGATTTTATTTGGAAGAACATCTTTAACCATCACATTATCAGCGGTCGCATTCCCGGTGGAGGTAATCTCAATTTTAAATTCAATTCGTTCCGAGGGCTTGGCCGAAATAGAATCTGAAAAATAACTTTGTCCCTGGCTAAGATTTCTTCCCGATTTGGAAATAGTCAGACCGGGTATAGATTGGGGCAAAACATTGACCGTTACCGAATCTACGGCCGCGCCGCCCAAACCCGTACAAGTAATAATATAGGTTTTAGAAGAAGTTAAGTTGCCCGTATTTTCTGAACCGGAGACCGCCTTTCCTCCTGACCAACTGCCGGAAGCAGTACAAGAATCAGCATTGGCGGAAACCCAGCTTAACTCAGCCGAAGTATTGTAATCAATCGTAATCGGCCCGTCTGAACCATTGGCTTTAATGTCAACCGTGGGTGCTGGTGACGGAAAAACAATAATCAGAGCCGTGTCCTCGGCCGGAGAAGCAGCCCCTCTTTCTACGTAAACCTTGGCGGTATAAGTTCCGGCCGAAGGATAATCACAGGCATCAACCACTGTTTTGGGATTATCAGGAATGTTGACAAAAGTATAATCCCAAACCCCGTCATTGGTGCAATCAAATTTATAATTAATCATTCCCGTAGCCGTTCCCGAAACAGTTGCTTCCAAGTCAACATCATTTAACGGAGCCATTCCTGAATCAGGAATGGGTATCAACTCAACATCAAGAGTTGGCTGAGGCAAAACATCAACGGTGACACTATCTGTGGCTGACCCGCCGGCACCGGTACAAGTAATAATATAGGTTTTAGAAGAAGTTAAGTTGCCCGTGTTTTCTGAACCGAAAACTGCTTTTTCGCCTGACCAATCGCCTGAGGCTGTACAGGCTGTAGCCCGAGTCGAAGTCCAGGTTAACTCAGCCGAAGTATTGTAATCAATCGTAATCGGCCCGTCTGAACCATTGGCTTTAATGTCAACCGTGGGATGGCAAGCCCAAACCTCGGAAAAGGGCAGAAAACCAAATAAAAAAATGGCGGAAAGAAAAAAACCCGCAAAAATTATCGGATTAATTTTAGGAAAAAATTTTTTGTTAGTCATTAAAAAAATTAGTTAATTAATTCCGCTCTAACCGCTATTCTTTTTAGATTTCTTCCCGGCGGCCAACAGCTTATTAATAATAACATAGATTCTGATTTTGTCAAGTCAGGAGGGGGCAACTCCTCCCCTTTGTTGAGAAAAAACTTCTCTGAAATTTTGTAAACATAGCGGCAATTCTTATAAAAAACATAAACTTTATCTTCTTTTTCCAGCTTATTTAATTCGCTGAAAACCCAATCGTAACGAATTTTGGGCCAGCCGGGAGGAGCGCTGTGGCCCAAAATCATTGTTTCCCCTTTTTCACCGGGCAAACTTGAACCGGGATAAAAAACCACTCCTT
>CAYTKG010000017.1:0-1081 GCA_964438335.1 uncultured Candidatus Saccharibacteria bacterium
TTTTGAGTTGAGAAATTAAAACTTTTTTAGTTTTTCCAGCTTGCTTTTCCTGTTCTGTTTCGCCGATGCAAAGAATTGGTTTTAGATTCACTTTTAGAGCGGCTTTTAATTTTTTATTAATCATTTCGTCAGTTTCACCCAAGTGTCTCCTTCTTTCAGAATGACCCAAAATTACATATTGGCAATTCAGGTCTTTTAACATTAAGGTCGAGATTTCGCCCGTAAATGGCCCTGATTTCTCCCAAAAGCAATTTTGGGCCCCTAACTTGAGAATTTGGGGCCGAGGGTTAAGGATTGAAATAAAAGCAAAAGGCGCGCAAATGACTACTTCTGTGTTTTTAACATTTTTTAAACCCTTTTTAATTAAATCAAAGAGGTTTTTAGCCTCTTTTTTGGTTTCGGGATTCATCTTCCAATTGGCAACAAGCAAAAACTTCATTTTTTATAAAGCTATTGTTTTCTTAAATATTCGGCCGCTTTTTCTGGTTCAATAGTAGAAATTTCCATTCCTGCTCCTAATTCAAAACCAGCGTGGATTGATGTTTTAGGAAGGATGGTAAAATGCCAATGGTAAAAAGGATAACTTTTTCCATCGCAAGGAGCGGTGTGTAAATAGAAATTATAGGCCGGATTACCTAAGGCCTTGTAAAGTTTAGAGAACGCCTTTTTAAAGGCCTCGGCTAATTGCCACTTTTGTTGCTCGCTGACTTTCTCAAAATAAGAAAGATGTCTTTTTGGCGAAACAATCGTTTGAAAAGCCATTTTTGAAGCAAAAGGACAAAGAACCAAAAAATCCTTGTTTTCAAAAACAATCCTTTTTCTAACCTTCATCTCCCATTTGTTCATTTCACAATAAACGCAAATTTTGTGTTTAACAAAATATCTTTTGGCGTTCAAAAGAGCTTTTCTCAAATCAGTGTCAATCAAAGGAGTAGTAATAATCTGCGAATGAGGGTGGTAAATCGAAGCGCCGGCTTCCCGGCCATGATTATGAAAAATGGCGATATAATTGACAAAGGGTCTGGCTGCCAGTGTCCTGTATCTTGCCTGATAGACATCGATTAATTCTTTTATTTCTTCT
>CAYTKG010000017.1:1091-10170 GCA_964438335.1 uncultured Candidatus Saccharibacteria bacterium
TGTTTATCGTGGTCTTTGGTTACCACCACTTCGTGAAAGCCGATGGCATTGACGGCCCGACAGAGTCTTCCTTCTTTTCTTTTTTCTAATTTTTTTCCCGGCACAAAAGCGGGATATTTATTGGGAATAACAATCGTTGTCCAGTTTTTGGGAATTTCCCCCCCGGGTTTAAAGGGAATCTTTTTGCCGTAAGCAAAGATAAGCGTCGGTGTTTCTTGGGTTTCTATTTTGCAAAAAGGACAATCTTTTTTGGGAATTCTTTCTTTTTTCCTTTTTGCCTTTTTAAACATCTCCGGCCTTTTAGCCCTGCCGGTAGCAATGACAACCCAATCCTTGGAAACGATGTCAAAACGGAGCTCTGACGGAAATTTAATTGATTTAGGTTCAATAGTTTTTGGTTTAATAGTTTTTTGGGGAAGATTTGACATAAAATACCAAACAATAAAACCAAAATATCAAAAACTTTTTGATATTCGGATTTTGTTGTTTGAAATTTTTATCGGTATTTACCGGTAATTAAATTCCACCTAATCTTCAATAAATCGATGCCCATCTTGATCATTGATTTAAATTTAACCGTGCTGGTGGGATCATTTTTCCAATAAACCGGTATTTCCTTAATTTTATATCCTTTTTTTCGAGCCAGGATTAGAATTTCTGGATCGAAAGCAAAACGATCAATTTTACACTTAGGAATGACATCATTGACTGCTTTTTCCGTCAAAGCTTTGAAGCCGCACTGGGTGTCTCGAATCCCCCAAAGTCCCAGGGTAATTTGCACCAATAAATTAAAAAGATCTCCGAGAATTATCCGATAGCGCGGCTGAGGAGGGTCTAAAACCGCTCCTTTAATATCTCTCGAACCAATCACCACTTCGAAACCATTCTCAAATTCCGGCCACATCTTTTCTACCTGGTCAACCGAAGTAGAATTGTCGGCATCCATAAAAAGCCGGTATTCACCTCGGGCCTGAAGCAATCCTTGCCTCACCACGAAACCTTTGCCGTGATTTTCCTTGTTATCAACCAGACGCAGATTTCTTATTTCCGGCATTAAACCTTTTACTGTCTCGGCTGTCTTGTCTTTTGAGCCATCATTAACAACGATAATTTCATAATCATAGGATTGGTCTTTCAGATATCTATCAACCTCTCTTAAAGTATGGGCCAGATTCCTTTCTTCATTATAAGCTGGAATAATAACTGAAAGTTTCATTAAATTATTTTAACATAAACAGAAAAAAAGTGAAACTAGAATAGAAGGTTTTACCAAGAAAGTCAAAATAAAAAAATAAAAGCCCTATCGGCTATGTTACGTGTAGCCAATAGGGCCGGTTTTCTTCAGAAAGCTGTCAGTCAAGCCAAAGTAATTTGAACATCGATTAAAGAGGCGAGGAGAGAGATTTTTTCTCGTAAAATTTACGAGAAGACCTTCTTAATCAATGTCTGATCCCGTACTATAAAAATAGATACGGGATAAGCTTCGCTGGCTGACAGCTTCCTGAAGAGAACTACGTTTATATGCTAACATATTATTCGGAAATTGTCAACACTTGACATCCTTGTTTGGTAACGGCCACCATATGTTCAAAATGAGCTGAGAGAGAATCGTCTTTGGTTTTAAAAGCAAAGCCATTTCTTTCTTTTTTGATGCGGTAATCACCCATTGTGACCATTGGTTCGAGACAAAAAACCATTCCTTCAATAAGTTTGGGCCCGGATTTTCTTTTTCCATAATTTAAAATCTGGGGATCTTCGTGTAATTCTTTACCAATTCCATGGCCGCAAAGTTCACGAATTACCCTAAATCCTTGTGATTGAACATATCTTTGAATGGTATTGCCAATGTCTCCGAAAGTGTTGCCCGGCTTTGCTTTTTTGATTGCCAGCTTTAATGCTTTCTTGGTAACTCGAATCAATCTTGCCGTTTCCGGGTCTATTTCGCCTACTGGAAGAGTAATGGCCATATCGGTATGGAAGCCTTTATATTTCATCCCCAAATCCAAAGAAACAATATCGCCATTTTTCAGGATTCTTTCCGAAGGAACGCCGTGAACAATTTCTTCGTTAATAGAGACGCACAAACAAGCAGGAAAACCATTATAGTTTTTAAAAGAACATTCTTTACCCTGTTTAAAAATCAGGTCCTCGGCAAGTTGATCCAATTTTTTGGTTTTGATTCCCGGCCGCACCCTTTTTTTTAATTCTTTCATAATCTGAGCCAATTTTCTCCCGCCTTCAGCCATTATCTGGATTTCCTCATCGGATTTAATTTTTATCATTTTTTGAAAGAAGTTATTGGAGAGATTTCAAGATATCCTTAAAAACATCGGCAACAGGTGGCTTGCCATTAATTTTTTGGATTTTGAAACCTTCTTTCTCTAAATAATCAAACAAGGGCAAGGTTTGTTCTTGATAAACTTTAAATCTTTTTTCTACAATTTCCGGTTTATCCAAAGTTCTTTTCATTAACTCAGAGCCATCAAGCGGGCAAAAAGTAAGTTTTGCCGTTTCTTCGGTATATAAAATTGGATGACGCATTAGTTTGCAAATTCGACGATGAGAATTTCGCCAAACAGACTGTTCCATGCTTAAATCAAGATAAAAAATTTTGATATTAGATTTAGCATAAAGTTCTTCCAGAAAAGGCATCATTTTTTTTGCCTCTTCCAATGTTCTCGGCGAACCGGCAAAGACAATTCCTTTTTTTTCTTCAAATATCTCTTTGATTTTTTTCTTTACTAAAAAGAAAACAAAAGGAGGGCTGCACAGCTTTCCCGTTTTCCACAACTTTCTTTCTTCTTTGAGATAATATTTTTGGCCGTTGACTTCAATAAATTCTTTTCCGGAAGGATTACTAAACACTTTTTCAAGGAGTTTGCTGGTTTCGAGATAATAAAGATTAAATTTTTCAGCCAGCAAAATGGCTTGGGTTCCTTTGCCCGAGCCCGGCGGGCCCAACAAAATAATAACTTTTAGATTTTGCTTTTGTTTTTTCATAATTCTCTCATTTGTAAATAAGCATTGATTTCTTGGTAAGTTTCCAAAATAACGCTTACCAAAATAAGCAAAGAAGTTCCTCCAACCATAAATTCAAAGCCCATTACTCCCGTAATCCTGCCAACAACCGAGGGACTAAGAGCAATAATGCCTAGAAATAAAGCTCCAATTGGCAGGATTCGATGAAGGGTGCGGTTTAAAAAATTGGCTGTCGGCAGGCCTGGCCTGATTCCCGGAATAAACCCCCCCATTTTCTTGAGATTATCGGCTATATTGCTCGGTTCAAAAACAACAATGGTATAGAAAAAGGTGAAAATAAAGACCAAGATAAAATAGAAAACGCTATAAACTAAAGAGTTTTGGAATATATTAAGGACTTTTTGAGCCACTTGCCCCAGCTGACCTTTGGTACCGATAAAAAAATTGGCAATCATTCCGGGCAAAGTCAATAAAGAAAGGGCAAAAATAATAGGCATTACTCCTGCAGGGTTAATATTAATAGGCAAAGAACTTCTCATTCCTCCGTACATTTTTCTTCCCCGAACTCTTCTGGCATAAGAAACAGGAATATTTCTTTTTGCTTTTGTTACCAAAACTACGCCGAAAATTATCATAAACGAGGAAAGAATAAAAAGTAAATAATAGGGCATTCTTGAAGGATCTGTTTTCAGGCCGGTATAGATTTGAAGGATATTTTGGGGAAATCTTGAAAGAATGCCGGCAAAAATTAAAAGAGAAGTGCCATTGCCAATTCCCCTTTCCGAAATAAGCTCGCCCAGCCACATTAAAAATATAGTCCCGGCGGCAATAGTTAGGACTGACGAAAACAAAAGAAACGGAGATGAGGCGTTAACGACACCCTGTCTTCTTAGTAAAGCCAGCATAGCGTATCCTTGAAACATAGCCAGGGGCACTGCCAGCATTCTACCGTATTGATTGAATTTTTCCCGGCCCGCTTCCCCTTCTTCTCTGTATATTCTTTCCAATTGAGGAAAAACCATTGATAGCAGTTGGAGGATAACGGTAGCGGTAATATAGGGACCCAAGCCCAGCATAACGATAGAAAGATTGTCTAATGTTCCTCCAGTAAAAACATTAAAAAGGCCAAAAACCTGAAATTGCTCAAAAAAGGCCTTTATTCTTTCCGGGTTTATTCCGGGAATAGGTATATTGGCCATCAATCTAAAGACAACAAAAATCAAAAGAACAAAGAGGATTCTTTTACGCAAATCCTTTATTTTAAATGTTTGAATAAGTTTTTGAAAAAACATTCTTAATTTTTGACCTTTTTGACTTTTGAAGTTCGGTTTTTGAGATTGATTTTGCCTCCGGCTTTTTCAATTTTCTCCTCAGCTTTTTTTGAAAGAGAACAATTTTCAATAATTAAAGCCTTTGTTATCTTTCCCTTTCCTAAAATTTTAACTTTGGGTACTTTTCCTTCTATTCTACGCACCAAATGATTTTTTAACAATATTTCGGGATTGATTTTTGCTTTCTCTGGAAATTTCTTTTCTAAAAGGCCAACATTAACAACTTCCGGCTTTGGTTTAAATCCTTTAAATCGGTAGCCGCGTTTCTTAGGATATCTTTTAATTAACTGACGGATTATTGGCTGGAGCTTTTTTCCGGCTCTTGCCTTTTGACCCTTGAGTCCCCTACCCGAATAAGTGCCGCGTTTGCCGCCTCGGCCAACCCGTTTTCTTTTTTTTAATTTAGATGTTGGTTTTAATTGATGAAGTTGCATAAACGAAATCGCAAATCTCAATAATTAAACGGCCAAAACCCCTCGGTCATCGAGATTTATTTGAGATTTGGCGCCTGGAATTTGAAATTTTCAGCTTTTTTAAAGCTTTCATTGTTGCTTTAGCAATATTTAATTTATTTTTTGTCCGGCTTAAAAGTTTAGAAGAAATATCTTTAATGCCGCTAAGCTCACAGATAACTCTTACCGTGCCGCCCGCTACCAGTCCCCTGCCCCTTTTTTGAGGTTTAAGCAAAACCTTGGCAGTGCTGAATTTTGCTTCCACCTGGTAAGGAATGGTATGTTCTGAGATAGGTACAGTAACAAGATTCTTTTTTGCTAACCTGGTTGCCTTTTGAATTGCCTTGGCAACATCTCGACCCTTGCCTACGCCGATACCCACCTGGCCAGCTTTGTTGCCCACAATTACTAACGCCCTGAATCTAAACCGCCTGCCTCCCGCCTTCATATGGGCTAATCGAGTTAAATCTAAAAGTTTAGATTCAAACTCTTCTTTTTTTTCGGCCCTGAATTCCTTTTCATCTGATTGTTTTTGTTTTCTTTGATCAACCATGTTTAAATATTAAAATTTTAGCCCTCCTTCTCTCGCTCCTTCGGCCAGGGTCTTAACCCGCCCGTGATAACGATAACCGCCCCTGTCAAATACTACTTTTTGAATCTTTTTTTCTTGAGCCTTTTTGGCGATTAATTTGCCGACCTCAAAGGCGATTTCTACTTTTTTTGATTGACGCTTATTTCCTGTTTTTGCTTTGGCTTTCGACTTTTTAAGCTCAAGGTCGCTCGCGCTCAAAATCGTATGGCTTTTTTCATCGTCAATTAATTGAGCGTAAATATGATTGTGGGAACGGAAAACGCAAAGACGCGGCCGGTCGGCCGTACCGAAAATTCTGGCTCTTACCCTCCGATGACGTCTATACCTTTTTTCTCGTTTTAGTTCTGGTTTCATTTTAAAATTTGCTTTTCTTTAATCGAACCGGGCATCGAAACGAAATTTCTAGCCTGGACTTTCTGAAGTAAAGATTATCCTCCGGCCACCGCTTTCTTGCCCGGCTTTAATCTGATTTCTTCTCCCAAATATCTAATTCCTTTGCCTTTATAATGATCGGGTGGCCGAACCCTTCTGATTTTAGCCGCTACCTGACCCACTTTTTCTTTGTTTATTCCCGAAACAATCACAATATTCCCTTCGGTTTTGAAAATAATATCGGCCGGCGCTTGGATTTTGACCGGATGGCTAAAGCCAACTTCTAAAATTAAATCATTGCCCTCAACTCTTGCTTTATAGCCCACGCCTCTAATTTCCAACTTTTTTTCAAATCCTTCGCTTACGCCAATAATCATATTTTGTAATAAAGCTCTTTCTAACCCCCAAAAAGCGTTGGTTGATTTTGTTTTCTTTTGAGGCAGGAGAAAAATCTTGTTTTCTTTTTTTTCAACCTTAATCTCTGGCAGAACCTTCCTAAAAAGTTCGCCTTTTGGACCTTTGATGGCAACTTCCTGGCCAACAATTTTGACTTCTACATTTTCCGGAATTTCAATTGGTTTTTTGCCAATACGCGACATTGTTCAGTTTGGCAACCAGCAATCTCTTCTTTTTTTGTTTGTTGCTTGTTACCATATTTCACAAATTATTTCCCCGCCCAACTTTTTCTTTCTTGCTTCTTTATCCGTCATTAGGCCTTGAGAAGTAGAAACAATAGCAATTCCAAATCCTCCCCGGACAGACTTTATTTTTTTGGCCGGCAAATAGATTCTTTGACCCGGTTTTGAAATTCTTTTTAACCCCGAAATAACCGGTAGCTTGTGGTCATATTTCAAAACAATTCTTATTTTTTTCTTAATTCCTCTTCCTTTTTTCTCGATTTTTTCAACAAAATTCTCTTTTTCTAATATTTTTAATATCTGATATTTTATTTTTGAAAAAGGAACCGAAACTTCCGGTTTAGAAACCGCTTGAGCGTTCCGAATTCTTGTCAACATGTCAGCGATGGGATCGGTCATAAAATAATCTCAAAAATCAAATATCAAATCTCGAAAATAAAGATATCTATTAATCTTAACTTTTTATTTATATTTTCGATTTTTGACCTTTGAGGCTTGAATTTTATTACCATGATGATTTTTTAACACCGGGGATTAATCCTTTGTTGGCCATTTCTCTGAAACAAATTCGACACAAACCGAATTTTCTAAGATAACCTCTTTTTCTTCCGCAACGAAAACAACGCCGAACAATTCGGGTACTGTATTTCGGCTTTTTCTTGGATTTTTCAATTTGAGCTTTTGGAGCCATAAATCTGAAATAAATTATTTTTTAATCGGAAACCCCAACAACCTAAATAATTCCATTCCCTCTTCCTTGTTTTTAGCAGTTGTTACCACTGTAATCTCAAACCCAAAAATTTGTTTTACTTTTTCCGGCAAAATCTCGGGAAAGCAGATATGTTCCTTAATACCAATAGTCAAATTTCCCTGTTTGTCAAGCGAAGAGGTTTTTATTCCTCTAAAATCCCGCGACCGAGGAAGGGCGATATGAATTAATCGGTCTAGAAAATCATACATTTTTTGACCTCTTAAGGTAACCATTGCACCAATAGGCATTCCTTTTCTTATTTTGAAACTGGAAATGGACTTTTTGGCTTTGGTTAGAGCTGGCCGTTGACCAGAAATGGTTGAAAATTCGTTAAGAATAAAGTTTTGGATTTTTTCTCTTTCCTGAGAACTTTTTCCTCCAATCATTCGGCCAAAGCCCACATTTAAAACAACCTTTTCAATCTTAGGAACGGCCATAACGCTTTTGTAGCCAAATTTTTCTTTCATCGCTGGCACCGCTTCCTTTTTGTATTTTTCCTTTAAACGAATCATCAAATTTCAGATTTCAAAAATTTTTGACTTTTGAGATTTGTTTTTTGACCTTTGTTAGGTCTCTTTCCCGCATTTCTTGCAAATTCTTGTCTTTTTTGTCTTTTTCTTTCCTTTTGAATCTGGTTTTAAAAGATACCCTATTTTAGTCGGTTTTTTACACTTTTGGCAAATTAATTTTGTGTTTGAAGCAAAAATCGGACTGGGAATTTCTAAAATTTTTCCCTTTTCTCCTGACTTTTTCGGACGGGCGTGTTTTTTAACAATATTAACCCCTTCGACGATTAATCGATTTTCTTTAGGAATAGCCTTCAAAACCTTTCCTTTTTTTCCCCGATACTTTCCTTTTGTGACTAAAACAATATCACCTTTTTTTATCTTCATACGCTACAAGCTAATAAGTTAAACAAGCTCTTCTGCCAGAGCGGCTATTTTTTCAAACCCTTTTTCTTTTAACTCTCTGGCTACCGGTCCCCAAATTCTTCCCCCTTTTGGTTTTTTGGTTTTTCCTTCTAATATCACACAAGCGTTGTCGCCAAAACGAACGTAAGAGCCGCCAGGCCTTCTAAAAGCTTTTCTTTGCCTGATTAGCACTGCTCTAACAATATCATGTTTTTTAACTAATTTTCGCGGCTCGGCTTTTTTAACGGTGACAACGATAATATCTCCAACTTGGGCATAGCGTCTCTTCGAGCCTCCCAGAACTTTAATACACTGGACAATTTTCGCTCCGGTATTGTCAGCCACTTTTAACATTGTTCGGTGTTGAATCATGCTTTTGAAATATCAAAACCCAAATGCCAAATGCCGAATGAATACCAAATACTTACCCGATTTATCCCGAACATGAAAAGAATTAACGGAAGTAAATAACAAAAGATAGTTTGACATTTGGATTTTAATTTCATTTGGTATTTGAATTTTGCTATTTGGATTTCAAAGTTTCTTAACCACTTTCCATTTTTTTTCTTTACTAATCGGCCGGCATTCTTCAATAATAACTGTTTCCCCCATTCTGAATTCTTTTTTTTCATCGTGGGCTTTGTATTTCTTGTGGACCTTGTATCGTTTTCTATATTTAGGATGTTCCTTAACTCTTTCTACTCTGACCACCACCGTCTTTTTCATTTTGTCTGAGACCACTACCCCTTTTAATCTTTTTTTAGGCACAATTTTGGAAAGCAGAGAGAAGAATGGAGAACGTGGACAAATAGAATAGCCACTTTCTACCTTCTACTCTCGGCTTTCTCTTAATAAAGTTAATATTCTGGCAATTTCTTTTTTGGTTTTTCTAATTTCTCTAAAGTTTCTTAATTTGCCGGAAACTAAATCAAAACGTAATTGACGAAGTTTCTCGCGTTTCTCTCTTAAAAGATTATTTAATTGAGCTTTACTTTTGTGTTTTAGATTCGAAACCGACATTTTAATATTATCTTTTCACAAATTTAGTTCTTA
>CAYTKG010000018.1:0-9767 GCA_964438335.1 uncultured Candidatus Saccharibacteria bacterium
AAAGGCCTTACAAAGATTAAAAGAACAAGTCTTTTTTTCAAGGATGCTGGCCCAGACCCGCAACGATGTTTCTTTAGATTTCGATATAAAAAAATGTCAGTGGCGAAACTATGATAAAACCAAGGCAGCCGAGATTTTTAAGCAATTCGAATTTCACAGTTTAATTAAGCGACTGCCGGGACTCGAAGGACTAAAAGGAAAGACAACGAAGAAATTGGCCTTATGGGGCCCTTAGGCTATGAAGAAGAAAAAGTCAACCTTAAGCAATTTTTTCTTAGAAGAAGAGATTAAGAGTTTAAAAATTTTAATTGTTTTTTATCTGCTTTTTATTTCAGGGATAACCCTTGGCTTCTTTTTAGATAGATTGACAGAGGAAACAATAATGGAAAGTTGGCAATTTGGGATAATTATTGTTAGCGGTTTGCTTTCAATAATCTCCGGAGCCGGGGTTGTTTATTTTAAAAAAAGAGTTTTTGAAGCAAAGTATTTTTTAGTCGGAGCGATGTCGAGTGCAGTTACTTTAACCATCTTTTGGACCGGTTCGGTTTGGTTATTTTTGGGCTATTATTTACTTTTGGCAATGACCGGTCTTTTTTACGACTGGAAAATTTCTTTGT
The DNA here is from genome assembly GCA_964438335.1 of uncultured Candidatus Saccharibacteria bacterium. GTDB lineage: Bacteria > Patescibacteriota > Minisyncoccia > Minisyncoccales > CAYTKG01 > CAYTKG01. The sequence goes on from CAYTKG010000018.1 coordinate 618, forward strand.
TTACTGGTCTTTTTTCTTTTCTTCTCTTTTTGTTTTTGCTTTTCCAAACCACCTTTTTCCAAATAGAAGAAGCGCTTATCTGGACTGTTTGCTTTTTACCAATAGTGGTAGTAATTACTTTTCTTAATCGACGAAATTCCATTTTGATTAAGGAACTTTTTGGCAAGCGCCAGGAGTTAGAGGAAATTAAGTCGGTTTTGGAGATAAGAATTTCGGCCCGAACCAAAGAACTTCGGCTTTTGGCCGAAAGTTTAGAGGAACAGGTTAAACAAAGGACTCGGGAGCTGGAAAAGAAAATAAAACAATTGGAAAAATTTCAGAAATTGGTTGTCGGTCGGGAGATGAAAATGATAGAATTAAAAAAAGAAATTCAGAAATTAAAAGCAAATCATTAAAAAATTAAAAATAAATTGATTTTGCCAAAATGGAAGAAAAATTAACAAAGGAATTAGCCAAAAAAATTATGGCAACTAAGGGAGAAGCCAGAGGAATTACCATTAAAAGCGATTGGGAGGTGATTCTTAAAGAAAAAGGTCAAGCGGCTTTGAAAAAATTAGAAGCGAAGATGGCAGAACTTGGTTATCCCTTGAAATATCGGGAAATTAAAACAATGGATTTTTATCCTATTGGTTTGGATGCGATTTCAACTTTAGCTATTAAGGAGGTTTTTGGTTTAACCGACAAGGAAGCCGAGGAAATCGGGGCTAAGGCAGTCAAGTTTTCTTTGTTTTTGAAAATTATTATGAAATATTTCTTTTCGCCCCGATTGTTAGTTAAGGAGGCGCCTAAGATGTGGCGCAAACATTATACGGTTGGCGATTTGGCGGTGAGCAAGTTTAATCAAAAAGAAAGGTATGCGGTGATAACTTTAAAAAATTTAGCCATTCACCCTTCTTTCTGTACCGCTCTCAAAGGTTATTTTGCCCGGATTGTTCAGATGACTGTGGGTATGCCGGCGGTTTGTCAGGAGACAAAATGTGTTTTTCGAGGCGACTCTTATCATCAGTTTTTAATTAAATGGTAAAAGAATGAAAAAAGAGAAAAAAAACGAATGCTTGGTTTTAAGAAAAAAGGTGGCTACCCTGATTGAGGATTTAACTTCTTTGGAAAGTTACATTTTAGATTTGTTTACCTTCTCTCCTCTGCCGATTTGTTTTATTAGTCCAATTGGCGTCATTCTTGAATTCAACCCCGCTTTTGAAAAAATCTCTGGTTATAAATTTTATGAAATTATTGGCGAAGGAATTAAAAAGATTTTTGACGAGAAAGAAATTAATAAATTAATTCAGGAGGCGATGACCAAGAAAGAAATTTGGGCAAAAGAGATGGTTCTTTTTGCTAAAGAAAAGAGAGAAATCCCTGTTAGTGTTTTTACCAAAGCAAGAAAAGACGAAAAGGGAAAAATTGTAGGTCTTTTTATTGGTGTTTTTGATTTAACCGAGATAAAAAAGACGGAAAGAGAGCTTGAGGAAAAAGTTGAAGATTTGGAGAAATTTCGGAAAATAGCTGTCGGTCGAGAACTAAAAATGATGGAGTTGAAGGAAGAAATCGAAAGATTAAGGGCTGAGATAAAGGGAGAGGCCTCTCAAGAATATTAATTTATTTTAAATAGTGTTTGCCAGGTTCTTAAGAGGTGTCAGCAATCAATTCAGAGAGTTCAAAATTACCATTTATTAATAAAAAATAAATAAATGACCAACCAAGCACTTACCAAAGAAATAATCAAGGAAGTGATGGCCGTAAAAGGAGAAGTTAGAGGAATTGTGTTTAAAACCGATGCCGAATTTGTTCTTAAAGAAAAAGGAGAAAAGAGTTTAAAAGCAGTAGAGGAGGAGTTGGCAAGGATTGGTTATCCTCTTAACTATAAGAAACTTAAGACAATGAGTTTTTACCCTTTAGGGGTAAGGGTTCTTTCTTTATTAGCCATCAAGAAAGTTTGTCGTTTTTCAGAAGAAGACATTAAACGGATGGGGGCCCACGCTCCTAAGGCCTCTTTTGTGATTAAGCTCTTTGCTGGATTTTTCTTTTCTATTACCAAAACGGCTGAACAAGCGCCTAAAATGTGGCACAAGCATTACACGGTAGGTCGATTGACAGCTGAATCTCATGAAGAGAAAAGATATACTGTTATTCGCCTTCATGATTTAGTCATTCATCCGATCCTTTGTTCTTATTTGAGCGGTTATTTTGCCACCATTGTTCAGATGGTGGTTAATGCTCCGGTTAAAACCACTGAAATTAAATGTCCTCATCGCGGAGATGAATATCATGAGTTTTTAATGAAGTGGTAAAAATGAAACAAGAAGGCGTTATCGACAAAAAATTAGTCGAAGAATTAATGGCCATTAAGGGAGAGGCCAGGGGAATGCATTTAAGGAATGATGCTGATTTCGTTCTTAAAACAAAAAATCAAGAAGGATTGAAGAGGTTAGAAGCAGAGCTGCGGGAATTGGGTTGTCCAATTGATTATCAAAAAATTGATGGTTTGGGATTTTATCCCATTGGTCTGCGTGCTGTTTCTTTGTTGGCAATCAAAAAAGTTTTCGGCTGGGATGACCAGAAAATAAAGGAATTGTGCGGTTTTGCCGCCAATATTTCCTTGATTGCCAGATTGTATATGAGATTTTTCCATTCAGTTGCTAAAATAAGCGAACAGGCGCCTAAGATGTGGCGGGAATATTTCAGCGAGGGAGAACTGGTCGTCCGGGACTATAACGAAAAGGAAAAATACGTTCTTTTGGAAGTTAGAAATTTTGAACTTCATCCTGTTTTTTGTCGTTGCCTTGAGGGTTATCTGGAAAATTTAATTAAAATGATTGTTATTGCTCGTAAAGTAGAATCCCGAGAAATCAAATGCACTTTTAAAGGTCAACCCTGCCATCAATTTAAAATTACTTGGGAATGAATAACGAAATTTTAAACAAGGAAATAGCCGAAAAACTAATGGCTATCGAGGGAAAGATAAGAGGAATGGATTTAAAAGCCGATGCCGAGTTTGTTCTAAAAAAAGAAGGCGAAGAAGGCCTGAGAAAAATAGAAGAAAGGTTAAAAGAGCTTAATTTTCCTATTGAATACCGAAAAGTTCGGTCAATGGATTTTTATCCCGGAGGTCTTAAAGCCCTTTCTTTATTGGCAGTTAAGACCGTTCTCGGCTGGGATGATCAAATAATTGAAGAAATGGGCAGAAAGGCTTCAAAGGTTTCTCTTATTATTAAAGTTTTCGTTAGATTTTTTGGTTCTCTCTCAAGATTTTTCTTTAAAGAATCGCCTCAAATTTGGAATAAATATTGGACAGTGGGAAAATGCGTTCCTAAAGAATTTAACGAGAGCGAAAAATTTGCTGTTGTTCAGCTTCAAGATTTTCGTCTCCATCCCATTTATTGTCTTTATTTAAAAGGATACTTTACCACCGTAACTCGATTGGCTACCGGTAGCGAAAAAATTATCTGTCAAGAAACCAAATGTGTTTTTCGAGGCGACCCTTGCCACGAGTTTTTATTAAAATGGGAATGAAATGGGAAAAGAAATTATCAACAAAGAAATTGCCCAGAGATTGATGGCGATTAAGGCTCAAACAAGAGGGATTAATATGAAAAATGGAGCCACTTTCATTGCTAAAGAAGAGGGCCCGGAAGCAGTAGAAAAAATGGAAAAAGCATTAGAAGAATTGGGTTTTTCCCTCAAGCTTGACAAAGTTCGGTCAATGGATTTTTATCCAGCCGGTTACCTGCCTGTTTTTTTTCTATTAACCAAAAAACTTTTTGGTTGGGATGATCAAAAACTTAGAGAGCTTTGTGGTTTTGTGGTCTCTGCTTCCTTGGTGGTTAGGGTTTATATGAAATTTTTCCACTCGGTTGAAAAAATGATTAAAAAAGCGCCTGAGATTTGGCGGGAGTATTTTACGGCTGGCGAACTTGAGTTTTTAGAATACAATTTTAAAGAAAAATATTCTTTGATTGAGGTGAGGAATTTCGATCTTGATAAAAGTTTCTGCGTTTGTATGGAGGGTTTTTTGGAAAATATTACCAAATTAACTATTAATCCTAAAGAGGTTTATTGTCGAGAAATAGCCTGTACTTTTGATCATCACCCTTCTCATAAATTTTTGATTAAATGGCAGTAAGCGAAAAAAACAAAATATCTCTTTTGCTCGACGATCTTTCCGCTCTTGAGGGCTATATTTACGATCTCTTTATTTTTGCCCCCTTACCGATTTGCTTTATCAGTCCCCTAGGAGTGATTTTAGAGGCTAATCCTGCTTTTGAAAAATTAGCCAATTATGAACCATATGCTGGCTCGGGTGAGTCGTTAAACAAACTTTTTCAAGAAGAAGATGCCCGAAGTTTGCTTAAAGAGGCTTTAGAAAAAGAAACAATTGAGCAAAAGGAAATGAAATTTTTCCCCAAAGGCGGCGAGGAAAAAATTGTTTTAGCTTTTACCAGAAAGAGAAAAGGAGAGAAAGATGAAGCGGTAGGATTTTTTCTCGGTTTGCTTGACATTACTACTTTGAAGAATGCAGAAAAGGAACTTAAAGAAGCTCAAACTGCTCTTTTGAATATTTTGGAGGATACCGAAGAAGAGAGAAGAAAAGCCGAAGAAGAAAAAAACAAAACTCAAGCAATTATTACCAATTTCAGCGATGGCCTTTTAGTTTTTGACAAACAATTCAGGTTAACTTTGATGAATCCGAGGGCAGAAGAGTTCTTTGATATAAAGAAAGAAAAAATCATTGGCAAATCTGTTTCCGATTTTTCCCAATTTAGCGAACTTCAACCATTAGCCACTTTTTTGGGTGGCAAACTTAAAAAAATTTTTAGAGAGGAATTGGAAATAAGCGAAGATTTGATTTTAGAAGTCTCCACCATTGAGATGAGACGCGGAAGAGAGCGCTTGGGAATTTTGGTTGTTTTGCATGATGTAACCAGAGAAAAAATGGTCGAACGTCTGAAAACAGAATTTGTTTCTATTTCTGCTCATCAATTAAGAACGCCCCTTTCCGCTATTAAGTGGACCCTGCGGATGCTTCTTGATGGCGATTTGGGCAAGATTTCAACTGAACAGAGGGATTTTCTTGAAAAGACTTATCGTTCGAACGAAAGGATGATTTCCTTGGTTAATTCCCTTTTGAATGTTACTCGAATCGAAGAAGGAAGATTTGTTTATAAACCTGTTTTAGCAGATATTAAGACCATTACCGAATCCGTTTTAGCAAGCCTCAAAGACGAAATTAGAAGAAAAAAGATTCGGCTTAAACTCGAGAAGCCTAAAAAAGATTTACCTAAGATTTTAGTTGATGTAGAAAAAATAAGTTCGGCGGTTCAGAATCTTGTTGACAATGCTATTAAATATACTTTGCCCGGCGGCCAAATTACCATTTCTCTTAAGCAATCTGACAAAGGAATTGAATTTATGATTAAGGATTCGGGCGTTGGTATTCCCAAAAAACAACAAAAAAGGGTGTTTGAAAAATTTTTCAGGGGAGCCAATGTAATGAGACTGGAGACCGAGGGTTCGGGTCTCGGCCTTTTTATCACCAAGAACATCATTGAGGCCCACGGAGGCAAGATTTGGTTTAAATCTCAAGAAGGAAAAGGGGCCACTTTTTGTTTTATCCTACCAATAAAAAGAAAGAGCTAATCATTTTTTAGTTTGGTTGTTTTTTCTGATTAGTTTCTGGTATAATAAAAAGAGTAAAATAGATTGTTTCCAATTTAATTAGTGATATAATAAATAAAAACAGGCAAGATCAGACAAAAGCCCAGAGGTTAAGGATTTTCCTTATCTCTGGCCGGAAATCTGCTCTTATTTATGAAAAAAGTTATTTTAGTCGAAGATGAACAGGTAATCGTTGACCTTCTTGAGAGAAAATTAACTCAGGAAGGTTATGATGTTACCGTGGCAAGAGACGGGGTTGAGGGGCTGGAAAAAATGAAAGAGGCAAAGCCAGACCTTGTTCTTTTAGATATTATTATGCCCAGGATGGGGGGCTTTGAGGTGATGGCTCAGATGGGAAAAGATCCAGAATTGAAAGAAATTCCTATTATTATTATTTCCAATTCTGGCCAGCCGGTTGAGTTAGACAAAGCCAGAGAATTAGGTGCTAGGGATTGGCTGATTAAGACCGAGTTTGATCCTCAAGAAGTTCTCGATAAAGTAAAAAGACAAATTGGCAACTAAAGCTTGTTAGCTTGTAGCTTTTCAGCTTATCAGAAGAAAATCTGGGGCCAAGAAGCTAATTAGCTAATTAGCTAAAAGCTAAAATGGCAAGCACCATTCTTATTATCGAAGACGATAAATTTTTACGCCAATTAATTGCCCAAAAGTTGCTTAAAGAGGGCTATGATGTTTCCGAAGCCATTGATGGGGAAGAGGGGTTAAAAAAAGTAAAAGAAGAAAAGCCTGACTTGGTTCTTTTGGACCTGATTCTACCGGGAATTGACGGCTTCGAGGTTCTGTCTCAGCTTGGAAAAGATGAAAGCCTTTCTCAGATTCCCGTTATTATTCTTTCTAATTTAGGTCAAAAAGAAGATGTGGAAAGAGGTCTAAATTTAGGGGCGATAGATTATTTGATTAAGGCCCATTTTACTCCCGGCGAGATTATTGAAAAGATAAAAAAAGCCCTTAGTTAATTCAATCCGAGTCATTTCTTGGCTGATTGAATCTTTTTAGATTCGGGCAATAAATAAGTCCAAAGCTAATTCGGGCGCTATTCTTCCTGTTTTTATTCCTAAATCTATCTGAAAAATCTCTTGATAGATTTTTTTTAATTCTTCTAGAGTAAATTTTTGAGAGAGTCGAAAAGTTTTTTTAATAAGAAAAGGATGCCATTTTAGTTTCCAAATCGAACCGCCGGTAATTATTTTTTCTTTGATAATTAAAAGGTTTCTAAATTGAAAAGTAATCATCGAAAGCAAGTAGAGGGGCGAATCCCCTTTTTCTAAATGTTGGCGGAGAAGAAAAAGAGCTTGTTCCTTTTTTTTCGAGGCGATAAAATCTATTGTTTTAAAGATATTGATTTCAAGTTCAGGCCTTACCAGTATTTTGACATCTTCGGGGCCCACCCTTTTTACTCCCTTTTTATAATTGACCAATTTCTTGATTTCGTTGGCGAGTCGCCAAAGATTGTTTCCGGCAAACTCAATTAAGAGATCTTTTGCCTGGGATTCAATTTTGACCTGAGCTTGGCTGAATTCTTTTTCAACCCAGTTTTCTAATTTTTTGCCCTTTAAGAGCTCGAATTTTTGGGTTTTAGCATTTTTTTTCAAGAAGATAAAAAAAGAATCTTTTGCCGAAGGATTCTGGTTTTCAAAAAATAAAATAATGTCTTGAGACTTGAGTAGAATTTCTTTTTCTTTTAAAAGTTTTGTTTTAACTTGAGGATTAAGGAAAACATTTTTTAAGACAAAAAACTTTTTAGCGGCGAAAATTGATTTAGTTTGAAATTGGCTTCGAAAATCCTCAAAACTAACCCTTTGGTTGCCCTTTCCCGGCTGGAAATCAAAGATTTGCAAATTAAGGTTTTTGGGGTGAAGCGTTTTGTAGCGCTTTACAATTTCTTTTAATTTTCGCCGAGAACTGAAGTTGTTTTCGCCGTAGAGAAAAATAATCATTTTTCTTTTGACGGTTGATTTTTGACTCGAGGCTGATTTAAAAGTTTGGCAATTTTTGATTTTTCTCTAGCCGCCTTATTTTTTTTAATCATTCCTGTTTTGGCGCTTTTATCAATCGCTTTATAGATCTGGGGTAGAAGTTTTCTTGCTTCTTTGATTTTTTCTTGGGACAGCAAAAACTTTACTTGTTTGAAAAGTTTTTTAGTTGTTCTTTTTTTTCTTAAATTTCTTATTTTCCTTCTTAAATTTTGCCTGAGAGCTTTTTGAGCTGATTGAGTAATAGGCATATAAGAAAATTCAAAAAATCAAATTTCAAAAGTCAAAGATATAGTAATATATTTTTCAATTTTTTACAATGGTTTCATCTTGTTAAGTATATTCAGATAGAGAATGGCTATGGTATAATAAATTGATTTTATGATTGGTTATCTTAAGGGAAAAATTTTATTTAAAGGTAAAGATTTTTTGATTATTGAAGTGAACGGAGTCGGTTACAAGGTTTTTGTTTCCAAGAACACTTTTCCCAAAGTAGATAATCAGAAAGGGGAGGTTGAATTTTTTGTTTGGCCTTATTTGAAAAGAGAGACGATTGAGCTTTACGGCTGCCCCAACCAAGAAGAATTTAGTTTATTTACTCTTTTGGAGGCTCTGCCGGGAATTGGGCCCAAAACCGCTCTTTCTCTGGCCAGCATTGGTTCTTTGGAAAAACTGAAAAGAGCTGTTGAAAAAGAAGACGATGAATTTCTCTCTTCTATAGGGGGAATAGGCAAAAAAAGACGACAGAGATTGCTTTTAGAATTAACAGGGAAACTGAGGGAAATTGAAGGCCAAAAGCCGCTTCAAGGAGATGAATCTCTTGAGGCTTTGATTGCCCTTGGTTTTTCCAGGCAAAGGGCAAAACAAGCCTTATTAAGGGTATCTAAGGAAATTAAAGAGACCGGAGAAAGGGTAACCCAGGCCTTAAAAATTTTAGGAAAGGAATGAAAAAAATTTTAAAAAAAATTATTCCTCTTTTTGGAATTAATCTCTATCACTTTCTCCTAGCTTTTGGCGGAGCAATTGTTTTTGGTTTTCCCTCGAGAAAAATTAAAGTGATAGGGGTGACAGGCACAAACGGAAAATCAACCGTGATTAATTTGATTGCCCAGATTTTAGAAGAGGCGGGATACAAAACGGCAGCTTTATCTTCAATCAAATTTAAAATTGGCCAGAAAGAGTGGAGAAATGAGCTGAGGATGACAATGCCTGGTCGGGCAAGAGTCCAGCAATTTCTAAGAAAGGCAGTCAAAGCTCGTTGTCGCTTTGCTGTTTTAGAAGTAACTTCAGAAGGGATTAAGCAGCACCGTCATCGTTTTATTGATTTTGATGTTGCCGTTTGGACTAATTTAAGCCCCGAACATTTAGAAGCCCACGGTTCATTTGAAAGTTATAGACAAGCTAAGGGCCGTTTTTTTAAGAAAACAAAGACCGTTCATATTATTAATTTAGATGACAGAAATGCGAGTTATTTTCTAAAGTTTCCGGCCGGGAAAAAATACGG
>CAYTKG010000019.1:0-9722 GCA_964438335.1 uncultured Candidatus Saccharibacteria bacterium
TTTTTTACTCTTGATTCTCTATTTAGGGCCTCGTTAACCAATCTGTCCGCTTCTTTGTTCTTTGTTCGGGGGATTAATTTAAATCTGACTTTTTTAAAATCTATTTTTAAATTCCAGGCCTTTAAAAAAAGCGGTTGGATTTTTTTATCCAAAACCTTATACTCCCCTTTCAATTGTCTAACCAAAAGCTGGGAGTCAGACCTAATTTCAATTTCTGATTGGCTGGCTAATTTTTTGCCAAAAAGGGCTTTGAATTTTTTTAAGGCAAAAATCAAGGCGTGATACTCTGCTTCATTATTAGTCGCTTTTCCTAAAAATTGAGAATATTCTTTAATAACCTGGCCTTTTTCATTGCAAAACAAGACCCCAATCGCGGCCGGGCCGGGATTGCCCCTTGAACCACCATCAATGTAGATTACAATTTTTCTCATAAACTCGCCGCCAATACACTAATAAAACACCAATGATACTAATATTAATTAACGATTCGTTTCGGCCTAAGATATTTGTTGCGAAAATTGACCAAAAGGCCTAGTTTTTTTCTACTGGCTTTTAAATACCTCAATACCTGATAGTAGTCCTCTTTTCTGATAAAAGGTCTTGCCTTGCACTCCAAAACAAGTTTGTCCTCAATTATAAAATCAACTTGATTTCCCTTAACTTCCAACGACATAGGTATTTTCTTTTCCCTCTCGAATCCTATACCCTCTCTCTTTAATAATTCCTCGATAGCGTCTTGATATTGTCTTTCTTTACAGTATCTACCTAATTGATTGTGGACTTTAAACAAAATTCCTGTAATTTTATAAGACAATTCTGGATAGATTAGTTTTTTGGCCATTCGTGTCATTGGTGAAAGATTTGTGTATTAGTATCGAGATTACTGGTCTAAGTATTTTATTAAGCATTCTTTAAATTTTTCTAAGTTTTGGTTTTTAATGGCAAAGCCCGAGGCCTGGGAATGACCGCCGTAAGTTTCTAAAAGAGACGAACAGGAAGCCATCATTTTTACCGAATTTATTTCCTTCGGCGTTCTGACCGAACCCCGGCTTTTGGTTTTGCCTTTTTTAAAAATAAAAGTTGGTCTTTTGTATTTTTGATGAATTTTTGAGGCAACCGTTCCCACCAAAGTCACTGGCCAGCCAGGATCGCCCAAAAAAACCAGCGGAAGAGAGGCGTCTATTCTTTCTTCTGCTTCCTCAAAAATTTGACTCACTCTTTCCCGGCGAAGCTTGCTTTTTTTAAGAAGCGCTTTGGCCATTTTAACGCTTTTCTCAAAGGAGTTTTCGGTTAAAAGCAGATAAGCCTCGCTTTTATGGTTTTTCAAGCCGGCTGAGGCAAGCGGAGAGATAATTTTTTCTCTTATTTCATTCTGATCAAACTCTCGAAGACCGGAGACTTCAATTAGAGCCCTCAAGCCTTCTCTTTCCGTGTATTTCAAGGACAAAAGACCATCGTTCAAAATTTTCTCGTTTTCTCCGATCCGGGGCATTTGATCGGAAAGAGTGGCTATTACTGCCAATTCCAAAAACCTTTCAGGCGCGAATTTTACTTGAGCCTCGAAAAGCAAAGCTCTTGCCAGTTTATAAACAAGACCCGCGGCACAAAGTTCCCGGAAAGCGGACCCATCTTTTTCTTGTTTGGGATCGATAATAATTGAAGCCCGAGGCAATCCTCCTAAAATTTCATGATGGTCAATGACAATTACTTCAAAACCGTTTTTTTTGGCCAATTCTATTTCCCGAAAATTGCCTATGCCGCAATCCAAAGTCATTAACAGGGCCGGCGATTTGTCTTTCAGAAAATTAAGAGCGGCCTCGCTTAAACCATAACCTTCTTTTTCGATGTTAGGAAAGTAAACAAAAAACGGAGGGTTTCCCAAAGCTTCAAGCGCCTCCTTTAAAATAACGGCCGAAGTCACACCGTCGGGGTCAGCATCGGTCAAAATGATAATTCTTTCTTTTTTGGTCACCGCTCCCAAAAGTCGTTCAACCGTCTCTCTCATTCCCTTAATTAAAAACGGATTAGACATAATCCTGTGAATTTAGATGAATAGGCAAATAATTTAAATAAAATCAAATTTTAGATAGTTATTCCAAGGCCTCAATTCCAGGCAAAGTACCCTTGCTTAAATAAGCCAGCATTGCCCCGCCGCCAGTCGAAAGAAAAGAGAATTGATCGGCCAAGTTAGATTCTCTCAAAAAAGAAACCGTTTCTCTGCCGCCGGCCACTGAAAAAGCATCGCTTTGAGCAATCGCTCGGGCAATCCCGAAAGTTCCTATAGCAAATTGTTTTTCTTCTATCTTGCCGAGAGGACCGGACCAAAAAATGGTTTTGGCTTCGCTTATAATTCTGGAAAAAATCTTGACTGTTTCCGGACCAATATCCAAAACCGATTCGTCTTTTCTTACGTTGGCTGGGCCTGCTTTTCTTTCGTAAACGCTGTTCAGGGCCACACTAACATCAACAGGCAAACGAAGTTTTGGATTGGTTAACTCAAGTCCTTCCAATTCTTTGATTATTTCTGGTTCGGGCAACGGTCTGCCTACTGAAACCCCCTTGATATTCAAAACAATATTGGCTATTTTCCCCCCTAAAAGCAAAAAATCAACTTTTTCCAAGAAACTTTTAATTGGCCTTATCTTGGTGTTAATTTTGGCTCCGCCAACAATCCCTACCAATGGTCTTTTCGGCTTTTTTATAACTTTAGAAAGAGACTCGATTTCTTCTTTAAGCAACAAACCCATTGCTGACGGCAAAAACCTCGGCAAACCCACAATAGAAGCATGAGGGCGATGAGAAACAGCAAAAGCGTCATTTACAAAAATATCGCCTAATTTGGCTAATTCTTTGGTAAAATTTAAATCATTTTTGGTTTCGCCTGGATGAAATCTTAAATTTTCCAAAAGAAGGACCTCTCCCGGAGCCATTTTTTCTGTCCATTCTTTGATTTCTTCTCCCAAGCAACTTCTTGCTTTGGTTACTGAAAGATCTAAATACTCAACCAGTTTTTCTTGAATCGGGGCAAGAGAAAGTTTTTTTACCACTTTCCCGCCGGGTCTTCCCAAATGAGATATTAAAATCACTCTCGCCCCCTTTTTTATCAAATACTCAATCGTGGGGATAGCCTTTTCAATCCGAAAATCATCAAGAACATTGCCTTTGGCATCAAGGGGAACGTTAAGGTCGCAACGCAACAGAACTCTTTTATTTTTCACTGCAATCTCGGTAATATCTTTAATCATATCCACATATAAATATTAAACGAATAAACAATTAAACAGTTAAGTGATTTATTTATTCTTTTTTCTTATTCTTCTTATTTTTTAACACTTTCGACAGCATTCCTCTTAGGCCTTCAATATCCGGCTGTTTCTTTTTTCCGGGAGAAAAGGAAACCGGTTCTTTTTTAAATGCTTCTTTTAAAGGAAGAGGATTGACTTCTGTTTCTTGAGAAGCCGGGCTGGCCTTTGCTAATGACTCAAGCCCTTCGCCCCTCTTTACTTTTTTTAAACAGGACTTGCAATAAACAGGCCTAACCCCATCTGGCGGGAAAATTACTTTGATTGCCCGGCCGCAAAGTGAACATTGAGCATCATATAAAATCGGTGCCGAAATAGCCGGCTCGGCTTTGTCCAAAAAACCAAGCCATTTCTCAATTTTTTCCTCAACGATTTCCTTTTTGGTGCCGTATCTCTCCCGCGAGACCTTGACGATTTTCTCCCGATTTGATTTGACAGGGGTCGCCGGCGGCGGCAAGGTGCGAGCTGAAAAAGGACGACCAGGCACGCCATCAATCATTAATTTCAAATAGATATGATATTTAGGTAAATTGACAAGATCTTCAGCCGTAAATTCAGGAGCGAACTCTTTTTCTAAATACTCGGCATCATCAGCTCCCACCCGGAAAGCAATAATAGTGCCGACATTTCCAAAAACAGCATCTCTTACCTCCTCTTCCATTTGGGCAATATATTGGTGACCCAAACAGAGACAAAGTCGATATTTCCTTGCTTCGGACAAAATATTAGTAAAAGCTCGAGTGGCAAAATGCTGAAATTCGTCAACATAAAGGAAAAAATCTTTTCTTTCTTCTTCGGGAATATCCACCCGCGACATTGCGGCTGACTGGAGTTTGGTAATCAAGAGGCCGCCCAAAAGAAGAGAGGTGTTTTCCCCGATTTTTCCCCGAGAAAGATTGACAATCAAAATTTTCTGACTGTCCATAATCTCCCTCATATTAATCTTTGACTTAACTTGACCAATAATGTTTCTAATTAAGGGAGCGGAAATAAGTTGGCCAATCTTGTTTTGAATAGCCGCTGTCGCCTCAACTTCGTATCTGCCCGTGTATCTGGCAAATTCCATCGTCCAAAAGGCCTTGATTACCGGATCGGTAATTCTCTCAACTACTTTTTTTCTAAACTCGGCGTCGGCCAGCATTCGATTAACTCCCAAAAGAGTCGAGTTCGGATATTCCAATAGGGCCAAAATGGTATTACTCAAAATATATTCCATTCTGGCTGACCAGACATCAGGCCAAATCTTCTTAAAAACTTCTAAAAGACCTGAGGCGACCAAATGCCTAGCTTCGGCCTCAACTCGTTCCATAAAATTAAAAGCAATCGGATAGCCCATATCGGCCGGATTAAAGTAGATAACGTCGTTAATCCGATGGGCCGGAATAAAATCTAAAAGCCGCTGGGCGGTCTCGCCATGAGGATCAATGAAGGCCAGTCCCCTTCCTTGCTGAATGTCTTGAATGGCCATATTCTCCATTAAAGAGGTCTTGCCCATTCCTGTCCTGCCGATAATATACATATGTTTCCGCCGGTCATCTAGTTTAATGCCAAACTTCCTTCTTTGATTCCTGAAGGTAGTCTCGGCAAAAAAATTAATATCGTTATCACTCATTGTAGTAACGCCACTGCTATATTGTTAAATTGTTATATTGATAATTTATCATCAGTAAAACCTATAATTATTACAATTCCTCAAACGCAATTCGACAATCAAAAAGCTACTTTATAGCTACTAATGTCGTTCAATTATAAATATTTTTTCTTCTCCATTAATTTAGTAATATAACAATACGGCAATACGATCGTGTTTTATTCTACCGGCAAGCCCGGGGGGGCTTCGCCTCCCTTAACCTCGATTCGAGGAGCAAAAGGAGCAGGAGCCGATGTCCTTCCAGGAAAATGAAAGAGTGAAGCCAATTCTTCAGCGTTTAAGACCGAAGTACCCCCTCGAAAAGGAAACAAAGGCGTCAGCCTCATGACGTAATTCCTAAACATCTTTCTCTTTTTCAAAAAGGCCCTTCTTTTATCTAGCCAGAAGAAAACGGACTTGACCTTAGTATCGGTAGCAGGAAAAGAGCCAAACCGGTTAAGATGAGAAGTATTAAAAGCAACCACAAAGCTGATAGGCAGAGCAATGTGAGGCTTAAAAAAGACGTCTCGTCTGCCTAAATAAACAACCCTGATGGTGGCGCCAAAACCTACTTTAGAAATCTTTTTTTCAATCTCTTTAACAACTTCCCTTTCTCCCGGCGTCAATCTCATTTCTGGCGGGACAGCTTCTTTTTTGTCTTCTTTTCTCTCTTCTTTTTCGGGCACTCCCTTGAGGATAACTTCGATTGCCTCTTGAATCATTGGTTTGGGCGGCGGCGGTTCCCCTGGCCTTTTAACTAGTTTATCCCTAACCGCTTCGCCTTCTTTAGTCCAATCGTAACCAGGCTTATTGGCCTTAGGATCGTTAAGCAAAATCTGAATCCAGACCTGTTCGCCTTCCTTAAGAACGGAAAGCCCCTCTAAAAGTCTAGCCATTGGATCCACTCTTTTTTCTTCCTTTGCTTCTGTGCCCGTTTCAAATTGTTCATAAGTTTTAATTGGATAACAATTCTTTTTTTTCAAAACAAAATCTTTCCCCTCCAAATTCCATTTGCTATTGGGAATATCTTGGGGAACCAATTGGGTATAGTCCTCGGCTTCGGTAATTTCCACCTCCGGGTATTGAGAATAAATGGCTGATTCTATCCAATCGCGATAAGCGGTTTCTGTTCTAATATAAAAATGAATTTGACCTCCTAAGCTAACGATTTCTAAGGAAAGAGAAGGAAAAAAAGTGGTACAGCCTTCAATCCATTTTTCCCTAAAATTACCCGGCTCATTGTCGGTGGCAACCATATAAAAGGTGCCAAAAACTTCCTCCATTGCTTTAATGGGCTTTAAGGTCTCTCTCGGCAATTTGATTTCCAAAAGCACCCATTTCCGTTCTTTCCAGGCCTTTTCCTGGCGCCACCAAAGCCAAAAAAAGATGGCGGGCTTAATTAACAAAAAAGGAAGCAAAACCCACCACCAGGCCTTAATTATAGGCAAAACCCAAATTTTTAATAATTCCAACGCAAAAACTTTAATTCCTTCCAACTGAACAAAAGTGTCTGTCATAAATTTTAACCTTCTTATTTTAACCTTCTTAACTTCTTAATTCTTAAAGCTAAGAAAGCAGGGGCTCGTATTTCCCCTGGGAATTCCTTCTGAAATATTTTCTGTCGTGCAAATTCAACAAGATAGTATTTTTAGCCACGAACCTTTGTTCTAAAACCTTTTCAATTATTTCCTCTTTGGTCAGCGGCTTCTGAACCTCTTTAAAAATCTTAATGATGATATCTCTAACTGTTCCGGGCCGATAGCCCCATTCTTCTAAAGCGTAAAGACCCCTGCCGACCAGGATAAATCTTTCGTCTTTGATTAACTCATTATGAACGGTTTGGGGATGGGCTTTTTTAGTAGAATCAAAAAGGCCGCTTTCGTTAATCAGTTGGGCCACTTCTCGAAAATGAAGCGGCCTCTTTTCTCTGGTAAAAATAATATAGGCCTTGTCTCTCACTCCCTTAGGATTGATTTCCGGCCAATCGCTCAGACCCCAAAGACCTTGGGGACCTTTCTGAATAAACTTTGAAACCTCTAAATAGGCTAGAAGAATATTCAATTTCATTCCCCCAAAAGACTCTAATTCTTCTGTTTCTACTGGTCGTGATTTTTTTCTTAAAACTTGGTAGACTTTCTCGGTCGCTTTTTGGGCCAAATCCAAGGCGTTGCGATCAATCGTCCAAAGAGTGTGAAATCTTTGGCTTTCTAAAAAACGGTCAAAACCATCCGCCAGGGACAGCAAGAAAAAAACCTCTTGTTCAAAGGACCGAAGCCCCAGGATTTTTAGAAGAATATCTTCTTTTCGTAAATTCCCGGTCGTTTTTAACTGATTACTGAAAAAACTGAAAATAGGCCTGTATTTTTCTGCCTTTTTTCTTAACTCAAAAAGTCCCGCCCCTTGAATTTGGCGGACTCTTTCACGACTGATGCCTAATTCTTCGCCAACCGATTGCAGGGACTCCTTTTTGCCTGTTCTCAGACCAAAACGCTTAATGAGCACTTTTCTTGTCCTTTCGGGCAAATCATCAAGAAGGTCGCTGCAAATTTCTTGATAGTTAAAAACCATATTTTTTTATTTTAACATTGCCGGAAATCTTTGTCAATTAGCGTTTCTGGTCCATTAAATTCTTCCAAACCACTCGGCCGTGGCAATGCTTATATTTCTTGGGCCGACCGTCTGGATAGGTTGCTCCGCATGGGCAAGGATCATTCCGGCCCGGTTTTTTTTGACCCCTTCTTGTCTCTGCCGGCTTAACTACTCTTTGAGGAATTTGATTTTTCTTTAAAGTTTTTAATTTTGTTAAGGTCTTGATTAATGTTTTTTCGCTTTCCGAAATCATTTCCTGAAAAATTTGATAGCTCTCTGTCTTGTAAACAACTAAAGGGTTTAAATTGCCAAAGGCCTTTAATCTGACCGATTCTTTAAGCCACTGCATGTCTTCCAGGTGATGCAGCCAATAAAAATCCAGGATCCGCAAGGCTAAAAGCTTGGCCGTTTTTAAAAAGCTCTCTTTACCCAAATCCTTTTCTTTCCGGCTAAATTCTTGCTCTGAAAACCCCTGCTCTCGCCAAATCCGGGCCAGTCTTTCTCGAAACGAATCGACCGAAGCCATTAAAATCTCTCTTCTTTTCCGGTAAAAAACTTCCCGATGCTTATTAACCACATCGTCATAATCTAAAAGATTTTTCCTGATATCAAAGTGAAGCCCTTCGATTTTGGCCTGAGCCGCCTCAATGGTTTTGGAAAGAAGTTTTGACTCAATCGGCTGATCTTCCGGAAAATTAGTTTTCTCCATTAAAGTCTTAATTCTTTCGACTCTTTCGCCACCAAAAACTCTTAATAATTCATCTTCCAAAGAAAGGAAAAACTGACTCGAACCGACATCTCCCTGCCTTCCGGCCCTTCCTCTTAACTGATTATCAATCCTTCTCGCTTCGTGCCTTTCGGTGCCAATCACATGTAATCCTCCTAACGCTTTAACTTTCTCTTGTTCTTCTCGCCATTTTTTATATAATTCACCCTCCTTATCCTCATTTTTGAGATTTGATTTTTGATTTTTGATTTTTGCTGGCGGGTATCCCCCGAGTAATATATCCACTCCCCTGCCGGCCATATTGGTGGCCACTGTCACCGCCCTTAATTTGCCCGCCTGGGCAATAATTTGCGCCTCCTTCTCGTGATGTTTGGCATTCAATACTTGGCAAGCAATCCCTTCTCTTCTTAAAAGTTTAGCCAAGAACTCGTTTTTTTCGATTGATCTAGTGCCAATCAAAATCGGCTGGCCCCTTTGGTGTCTTTTTTTGACCTCTCCAACAATCGCCTGAAATTTGCCTTTTTCTGTACGATAAACTCTATCGGGAAAATCTTTTCTAATCATCGGCTTGTTCGTAGGGATACAAATTACGTCCAAATTATAAACTTTGTCAAACTCTTCGGCCGAAGTAACGGCTGTACCGGTCATTCCGGCTAACTTCTGATAAAGTCGGAAATAATTCTGGAAAGTAATAGTTGCCAAAGTTCGCGACTCGGGCAAAACCTCTACTCCTTCTTTGGCCTCAATTGCCTGATGAAGACCGCCCGACCAACGACGACCGGGCATCAATCTTCCAGTAAACTCATCAACAATAATCACCTTGCCGTTTTTAACAATATAATCTCTATCTTTGGCAAACAAGGGCTTGCCGTCCGAAGGATTAATTGCCTGAGCCCTCAGGGCCTGCTCTAAATGATACAAATAATCTATCCCCTCCTGAGCATAGACATTGTCTATTCCCAGAATTTCTTCCACTTTCTTAATTCCTTTTTCGGTTAAAGTGACTACTTTTCTCTCCTCGTCGACTTCATAATCAATCTCTGCCCTTAGTAAAGGAACAATTTTGGCAAACTGGCGATACATTTCTGAAGCCTTAGCGTCAGGAGCGGAAATAATTAAAGGAGTTCGGGCCTCGTCAATGAGGATAAAATCAATTTCGTCTAAAATAGCAAAGTTTAATTCCCTTTGAACAATGGCAGTCGGCTGATAAACCAAATTGTCTCGCAAGTAATCAAAGCCAAATTCATTATTGGTGCCATAGGTAATATCGGCTAAATAGGCTTCTTTTCTTGAGCACGGCCGAAGAAAGTCCTGGACTACCAAGAAACCTCCTAATTCATCCCGAATTTCGTCTCGGCTTTTATCTGGTTTTTTGTAATTCGGGTCATAAAGAAAGCTCTGCTTATGATTCAAACAGCCGACCGAAAGACCTAAAAAATGATAGATTTGTCCCATCCAAACTGTGTCCCTTCTG
>CAYTKG010000020.1:0-9622 GCA_964438335.1 uncultured Candidatus Saccharibacteria bacterium
TTTTTGCGATTTCTTTTTCATTGACTAAACGGCTTTTTAATCCTTTGTTTAAGTCATAGAGTTTCAAGTTCCAGCTTTTTTCTTCATTATTTAAAACTTGTTTCTCAAGAATAAATTTTTTTTCATCGGGTGAGGGGAAGATATTGATCAGATTTTTTTCTAAAAGTTTGAATGTCGGTTTTTCTGGAATCAAAACAATATTTTTCGCCTCGGTTACTTGAGCTTCGTTTATTTCTAAATTTTTTCTCCAGGATTGATAGCCGGTTTTTTTAATTTCAACCAAATATTTCTTGGGCAGGAGATTATCAATAAAAGCAGAGGCAAAGAAAAAATCGGTTTTCTTTCTGAGTTTGCCGTTAATAAAAATTTCAGCTCCCTTGGGCGAAACTTTAAAATAAAAAGCCCCGGTTTTAACCAATTTTCTTTTTTCAAAATCTATCCGATAACCCTGAGAATATAAAATCACTGAAGGAGCGGTTAAAAGAAACAAAATGCTACAACCGAGAAATAAAATCGTTCTGGTTTTCCTCTTCATGTTTTTATTTGAACCTATACTTTTTTATTTGAACTTATACTTTATTTTTTATTTAGGGTTATGTTTCATTTTAGCCAAAATATCGTTTTTTACCAAATCTAATTCGTATTAATTCAGCCATGGCTGAATTAAGGCGGGGGTTTGAGGGTAGATTTGACAGGTTTTGAAATTTTAAGTTAGAATAGGGAAGTGACCGAGAAATTTATTATCAAAGGCCAAAAACCTCTAAACGGGATTGTTGAGATTTCCGGGGCTAAAAATAACGCCGGACCTATTTTGGCGGCTACTTTGCTGGCTAAAGAACCTTGCTTGATTGATAATCTTCCGTTGGTTGATGACGTTTTAAATATGATTAAAATGCTTGAGAGCCTGGGGGTGAAAGTTGAATGGGAGAATAAAAAAAAGATTAAGGTGACAATTGGAAAAGAGGTGTTGCCGGAAAAATTAGATTTTTCCTTGGTAGGGAAAACCAGGGTTTCTGTTTTATTAATAGGTCCACTTTTGGCTCGTTTCAAACGACTTAAATTTGCTCCGCCGGGCGGCGACAAAATTGGTTTGCGACCAATCACTACTCATGTTGATGCCTTGCAAAAACTGGGGGTTAAAATAAAAAGAGAAAATAGTGACTATTTTTTTGATGCCTCCGAGTTAAAACCGGCAAAAATTGTTCTTAAAGAATTCAGCGTGACAGCTACCGAAAACCTTATGATGGTTGCCGCCGGGATTGAGGGAGAAACAATCATTAAGGGAGCGGCGGCCGAACCCCATGTTCAAGATTTAGGAGAAATGTTACGAAAGATGGGGGCTGGGGTTGAGGGAATTGGTAGTCATACAATTAAAATCCGAGGAAGAAAAGATTTGAACGGGGTCAACCACCAGATTATTCCTGACCACTTAGAAGTAGGTACCTTTTTTGTTGCCGGCGCCATTACTCCGGGAACAATAGAGATAAAGAATTTAATTTGGGATCATTTAGATATTTTTTTAGCCCGAATGGAAGAAATGGGGGTTTCTTTTGAAAGAAAAGAAAATTCCCTGAAAGTCAGTTTCTCGCCTGATTTAAAACCAATTAAGATTCAAGCCTTGCCTTGGCCCGGTTTTCCCACCGACCTGTTATCAATTATTGTTCCTCTTTTAACTCAAGCAGAGGGAAGGAGCTTGATTCACGATCCATTATACGAGAATCGTTTAAATTTTATTCACGAATTGAGAAAGATGGGGGCAGATATTGAAATTGTTGATCCTCACCGAGCTTTTGTTTTCGGTAAAACGCCTCTTTTTGGAATTAGAATTTCGAGCTGGGATATTAGGGCTGGAGCTTGCTTATTGCTTGCCGCTCTTATGGCAAAAGGAGAAACGGTTTTAGAGAATATCTATCAGATTGACAGAGGCTATGAAGTGATAGATGAAAAATTAAGAAGTTTAGGAGCAGAGATTAAACGTTTAGATGTTTAATCTTAAATCTCAAAAATCAAAATACCCTGCACCAGACGGCACAGGGCAGACAAATCAAAAGTCAAAAATGTCTCCGTTTATATTTTTGCGATTTGAGATTTGACTTTTGAGATTGATTCTATGTTTATCAAAAAAATTGGCATTGATTTAGGGACCTGCAATTCAGTCGTTTTTGTTCCGGGAAAAGGAGTGGTTCTTCAGGAACCTTCAGTGGTGGCCGTGGCTCTTTCAGAGAACAGGATTTTAGCTGTTGGCGCTGAGGCTAAGGAAATGATAGGCAGAACTCCGGAGACAATTAAGGTTTATCGACCTATGCAGGACGGAGTGATTGCCGATTATAGGGTTACCCAGGCAATGCTTAAATATTTCGTTGATAAGGCTTTGGGAAACTTAAGGGTTTTTAAGCCAGAACTGATGATTGGTGTCCCGGCAGGGATTACTTCGACCGAGAGGAGAGCGGTGATTGAGGCTGGAACAGCGGCTGGGGCTAAAGCAGTCTTTGTAGCCAAAGAACCGATTTTAGCGGCTATTGGCGCCGGTATTCCCATTAACTCTTGCTCGGGTCATATGGTGATTGATATTGGCGGGGGAACGGCTGAGGCAGCGGTTATTTCCCTGGGAGGAATTGTGACTTCTTATTCAATTAGGGTGGCTGGCGATAAAATGGATAAGGCAATTTCAGAATTTATTAAAAGAAGGTATAATTTAGCCATCGGTGACCAGACGGCCGAGGAAATTAAGATAAAAATCGGCACCGCTTTACCGGAAAAAGAAGAAAAATATCTTGAAATTAGGGGTAGAGATTTAATCTCCGGTTTGCCCCGAACCGTCAAAATTTCTTCGAACGATGTCGCCGAAGCCATTGCCGATCCCCTAAAGGAAATTGTTCAGGCAGTAAAATTAGTCTTAAGAGATACTCCGCCGGAACTGGCAGCTGATATTATGGATAAAGGAATGGTGATGACTGGCGGAGGAGCTCAATTGAGGAACATTGATCTTTTAATCGCTCAAAATACAGGCGTGCCTTGCTTTGTTGCCCAAGATTCAATTTTATGTGTTGCCAAAGGAACAGGCGTAATGTTGGAGAATTTGGAGGTTTACAAGAAAAGCATTATGTTAAAAAAGTAAAATGGTTATTGGTTATCAAAAAGAGTGGCAATTTTTGAAAAAGAGTTTTTTGAACTCTAAGCTTGCTCATGGATACTTGTTTTCCGGCCCTGAGGGGATAGGCAAGAAGACATTGGCAATTGAATTTGTTAGGTTTATTCATTGCCAGGAAAAGGAAATTAAAAAAAAACCTTGCGGAATCTGTTCTGCCTGTCGAATGGTTTCCAAAGGGATTCATCCCGATGCTTTATTTTTAGCTTCTTTAGTTAAAAACAAAGAAATTCAGATTACTCAAATCAGGGATTTAATCTCCAGATTGTCTTTAAAACCCTTTTTTTCTCGTTATAAAACGGTGATTGTTGATGGGGCCCATTTAATGAATAGGCAAGCCCAGAATTGTTTTTTGAAAACTCTTGAAGAACCAAAAGGAAATACTCTTTTAATCTTAATTACTGAACATCCCGAAGCTTTGGCGGAAACAATCCGTTCTCGGCTTCAAGAGATTAAATTTTCCTCTTTTGCTCGGACAGAGATAATTGAATTTTTGGAAGAACGGGGGATAAAAGGGAAAAAAGCGGAAGAAATAGCCGTGCTTTCTCTTGGTAGAATGGGAAGAGTTCTTAATTTTTTAGCAAACCCCGACAGATTAGCCGAAGAAAAAAAAAGAATGCTTTCTTTTGTTGAGGTTTTAGATTCTGATATGGCTGTTCGTTTTCAATATGTTGAGTCAATAGCAAAAGAACCTCTGGGAGAAATTCTTGAAATTTGGCTTCGATATTTTAGAGAAATTTTTCTTTCTAAAGTGAGGAATTCAGCGTCGGCGGCGATTGTCGGGACAAATCAATATTCTTTGGTTAAAGTTAAAAAAATTTGCGAGGAATTGGAGAGGATTAATTTTTTAATCTCTACGAGCAATCTTAATCAAAGGTTGGCCTTGGAAATATTAATGATGAATATATGATGAAAGCAGAGGGAAGAATATCGTAGATAGTTCTATTTCGACTTTCGATATTCGGCCTTCAGCAATCGAGACAATAAATGGAATATCAAGAAATTATTGAAAAAATTAAACCCGAGTTAAATAAAGTGATAAACTATTTACGGGGCGAATTGGCTAAAATTCGCACCTCTCGCCCATCAGCTTCCTTATTGGAAGGGCTTGAGGTTGACTGTTTTGGCAAAAAGCTGTCATTGAAAAGTTTGGGCTTGATTAGTTTGTCCGAGGGCCAAGAATTGCTTATTCAGCCCTGGGACGCTTCTTACTTGCCAGCCATTGAAAAAGCAATTTCTCAATCTTCACTTCAGGCCTCGGTTATTGTTGAAAAGGATAGAATCCGGGTTCGTTTTCCTCCTTTAAGCGAAGAGGTGAGGAAAAATCTGGGAAGGATTTTGTCCCAGAAAGGAGAAGAGGCCAAGAAAACAGTTAGACATTGGCGTCAGGTCGTCTGGAGAGAAATTCAAGAAAAATTTTCAGAAGGAGAAATTACTGAAGACGATAAGTATAAAGGCAAGAATGAACTGCAGAAGTTGATTGATGAATACAATCAAAGGATTGATGAGATGGTGGAGAGAAAGAAAAAAGAAATAATAGAGGGTTAATTATTGTTTTATGGTGTTTATTATTTTAATCGCTTTCTTTTGTCTTGTTGGCTTATTGGTTCTCCATGAATGGGGCCATTTTATTGTGGCTAAAAAATTTGGAGTGGAAGTAAAAGAATTCGGCCTTGGTTATCCGCCAAGATTATTTGGCAAAAAGAAAGGCGGAACGCTTTATAGCTTAAACCTTCTTCCTTTTGGCGCTTTTGTTAGAATTTCTGAGAAGAAACTTAGGGAAAAACCGATTTGGCAGAGAATTTTGATTCTTCTTGGGGGCATTGTTTCTTTTTGGATTGTTTCTTTTATTTTAATAACTATTGTTTTTTGGTTGGGTGTTTCTTTTCAGGTTTCTGACGAGGAAAACGGTCACTTAATAAATCCTCAAGTTCAAATTGTGGCTGTTTTGCCAGATTCACCGGCCGAGCAAGCCGGACTGAAGGCGGGAGATATAATAAAAAATCTTAGATCTCTAAGCTCAGAAATCAAAAATATTGATAAGATCAAGCAAATTCAAGATTTTACCAAAGAACACAAAGGCAAAGAGATTAGTTTGACCATTCAGAGGGACGAAGAGATTTTTGAGGTGAATCTTATTTCCAGAGTTTCACCTCCTCAAGGCCAAGGTGCTTTAGGAGTGGCTTTGACAAGGTTGGCAACTAAGAAATATTCTTTGCCCGGAGCTATTTTTCAAGGGTTTTTAACCACTTTCAAATTAACTGGACAAATTGTTTTGGCTTTTGGTCAAATGGTGAAAAGATTGATGGCCAGAGAGCCGGTGGGAGGAGAGCTGGTTGGTCCGGTGGGGATTTTTGACATCTTTGTGAAAGCGGGCAATTTGGGTGTTGTTTACTTTCTTCAAACAGTGGCTTTGATTTCTCTTCATATTGCCGTAATTAATGCTTTGCCTTTTCCTGTAGCTGATGGCGGAAAGTTATTGTTTTTAGGCCTTGAAAAAATCAGAAAAAAACCCTTAAATGAAAAAACAGAACAGAGAATTAATGTGCTTTTTTTCGCCATTCTTTTAGCTTTAATGCTTTGGGTGACCATTAAAGACATCAATAGATTGTTTTAATTTTTTTAATAGATTCGTATATTTCGGAATTTTATAGAGAAAGTATGTTAAATAAATTTCTTTCTCAGCTTTCAAAAGATATTGCCATTGATTTAGGAACGGCTAATTCTTTGGTTTATGTTCGGGGTGAGGGAATTGTTATTTTTGAACCTTCAGTTGTGGCTGTCAATCAGAAAACGGGCCAGGTTTTGGCGATTGGTAAAGAAGCCCAAGAAATGGTAGGCAAAACACCGGCCCATATTATTGCCACCAGACCGTTGGTTTCCGGTGTGATTTCTGATTTTGAAGTGACCGAACAGATGCTTCGTTATTTCATCGAAAAAGTGAATAGAAAAAGATTTATTTTTGGGCCTCGGCCTCGGGTGATTGTCAGTATTCCCTGCGGTGTTACCGAGGTTGAGAAAAAAGCAGTTAAGGACGCAACGAAGAGCGCCGGTGCCAGAGAAGTTTTTCTGATTGAACAACCAATGGCCGATGCTATCGGTGCTAAACTCTCGGTTCAAGAGCCGGGCGGTAATTTTATCGTTGATATCGGCGGCGGAATGACCGAAGTAGCGGTAATTTCCTTAGGGGGCATTGTTCTTTCTAAATCATTACGGTTAGCTGGAGACAAGTTAAATCAAGATATTGTTCAATGGGTTCAAGATGAATTTAAATTATTAATCGGAGAAAGAATGGCAGAAGAGGTGAAAATCAAAATCGGTTCGGTCATTCCCCAAAAAGAAAGAGAAGAGGTCCCTATTAGAGGGAGAAATTTAGTTACCGGCCTTCCCGAGGAAATTTTAATTTCCGACGACGAAGTAAGAGAGGCCTTGAAAAAAAGCGTTTCTCAAATCATTCAAGAGATAAAAAATACCATTGAGGAAACTCCTCCCGAACTTTTAGCTGATATTATGAGAAAAGGCATTCGTCTTTGCGGCGGAGGAAGTTTGTTAAGGGGCTTAGATGTTTTGATTCAGAAAGAAACTAAAATTCCCACCAAGCGAGTAGAAGACCCGATGACAGCGGTGGTTAGAGGGGCTGGTTTTGTTTTAGAGCACTTAGACGAATTGCACGATGTTTTGGTCGAGACAGGAGAATTAGAGCCCCCAAAATAAATATCATATAATTATTAAAATCTTACATTGTTTTCTGATTGTTTCCTAATTCAATTTAGCAGTGCTTTAATTCAAAGATGATTTCAAAAGAACAAGTTCAACACATTGCCAATTTGGCTAATCTTTCTCTGACCAAAGAGGAAATCGAAAAATTCCAAAAACAACTGGGAGATGTTTTAGAGTATATTGAGATTTTAAACGAACTCAATACCGAAAAAGTAGAGCCAACCTTTCAGGTAACTGGTCTAAAAAATGTTTTTCGGGATGATGAAATCGAAACTTGCTTGTCATTAAAGCAAGCCCTTTCTTCGGCAAAATCTAAATACAACGGCTATTTCAAAATTAAACCGATTTTTGATTAACAAACAACAGATTTAGAAAAAATTGGGGAGTAAGCAGCATTTTTACATTTTAAACATTTATGAAGCTTAATCAATTAACAATTTCCGAAGCAGTTACAGGACTAAAGGAAAACAAGTTTTCTTCTCAAGAATTGACTCGGGCTTGTTTGGAAAGGATTGAAAAAATTGACAAAAAAGTTAAAGCGTTCATTACTGTTTCCAAAAAAACAGCCCTGGCTCAGGCCGAAGAGGCGGATCGGGCTGTGAAAGGAAAAAATGTTTTTGAGAGGAAACCTCTTTTGGGCGTGCCGGTCGCTGTCAAAGACAATTTTTGCACCCGAGGAATCAGAACTACGGCCGGAGCCAAGATCTTAGAGGATTATATTCCGGTTTACGACGCAACGGTGGTTAAAAAATTAAAAGAAGCCGGGGCGGTTATTTTGGGGAAGACAAATATGGATGCCTGGGCGCATGGCTCTTCTACCGAGGCTTCGGATTTTTTTACCACCAGGAATCCCTGGGACTTGAATCGATTACCCGGCGGTTCTTCGGGTGGGTCGGCTGCAGCAGTTATTGCTGACGAGACAGTTTTCGCTATTGGCAGCGAAACAGCCGGGTCTGTCCGTCAGCCGGCCGCTTGGTGCGGGGTAGTGGGTTTTAAGCCAACCTATGGCCGGGTAAGTCGTTACGGATTGATTGCCATGGCTTCATCTTTAGATTGCCCCGGTCCGATGACAAAAACAGTCAGAGACGCGGCTTTAGTTCTTCGAGTTCTGGCGGGAAAAGATAGAAGGGACGCTACCACTTCTTTTGAGAAAACACTTTCTTATCTTGATAAGAATCAAATCAAAATTAAGGGAATGAAAATAGGCGTGGCCCGGCAGTATTTTTTTGAAGGAATAAATAAAGAAGTTGTTGCCGCTGTTCTTGAAGCTATTAAAGTCCTGGAAAAACAGGGAGCCGAGATAAAAAAAGTAGATTTGCTCGACCCAAAGTATTCGGTGGCTGTCTACACCGTTCTTCAACGTTCGGAAGTTTCTTCGAATTTAGCCCGATATGACGGTATTCGTTACGGGAACGATCGAACTCAATTTGGCGAGGAGGCAAAAAGGAGAATAATGCTCGGCACTTATGCTCTTTCAGCCGGTTATTATGACCAGTATTACCTCAAAGCCCAGAAGGTGAGAACTCTTATCTGTCGGGATTTTGAACGGGTTTTTAAAAAGGTAGATATTTTAATTGCCCCCACTTCTCCCAGTCCGGCTTTAAAAATTGGCGCTTCGGCCGAAGATCCTATGTTTGGCGAAATGCAAGATATTTTGGTCGAGGCCAGCACTCTTGCCGGTTTGCCCGGAATTAATCTTCTTTGCGGCTTTACTAAAGACAATTTGCCGATTGGTATGCAGATTATCGGCCCTCAATTTGGCGAAGATTTGTTGTTAAAGGTCGGCCATCTTTACCAGCAGATTACTGATTGGCACAAAAAAAGACCAGTTTTGTAAACTTTTAATCTTTATGAAATATTTGCCCATTATTGGCATCGAGGTTCATTTGGAATTAAAAACGCGGTCTAAGATGTTTTGCGGTTGCGAGGCCAATCATTTTGGCGTCGAGCCCAACACTCATACTTGTCCGGTTTGTTTGGGTCTGCCCGGCGCCCTGCCTGTGCCTAATAAGAAAGCAGTAGAATGGTGTTTGTTAATAGGGATGGCTTTGGGCTGCCAAATTCCAAAAGAATCAAGGTTTGATAGAAAAAATTATTTTTATCCCGATTTGCCCAAGGGTTATCAAATTTCTCAATACGATGCCCCTTTTTGTCAAGACGGTTCTTTGACCATTAAAGTTGACGGCCAAGAAAAGAAAATTGGTATTGATAGAGTTCATCTTGAGGAAGACACGGGGAAACTTATTCATCGAAAAATAGGCAATCAAAAATCTACTTTGATTGATTTTAATCGTTCCGGCGTTCCCTTGGTTGAAGTTGTTACTAAGCCGGAAATTTATTCTTCCGAGGAGGCGGTTGCTTATCTTAAAAAACTTCGCCAGACAATTCGTTATTTAAATGTTTCTGACTGCGATATGGAAAAAGGGAGTATGAGGTGTGAAGTCAACATATCGTTGACTTCCCAAATTTCAAAATCAAAAATTCAAATTCCAAATTACAAGGTAGAGATAAAGAATTTAAATTCTTTTCGATTTGTCAAAAAAGCAATCGAATATGAAATTAGAAGACAGGAGAAAATAATTGCTTCGGGGAAAAAGCCGATTCAGGAAACTCGGGGCTTTAACGAAAAGACCGGCGAAACTTTTTCCCAAAGAGCAAAGGAAACGGCTCATGATTATCGCTATTTTCCTGAACCAGACATTCCGTCAATTAAATGGAGCCAAGAAGAAATTAGAAAAATTAAAAATTCATTAC
>CAYTKG010000021.1:0-9527 GCA_964438335.1 uncultured Candidatus Saccharibacteria bacterium
ACTCTTTTTAGAGGTTTCTCCAATTAGAGATTATACCCAAAAAAGATTAGAACTCTGGTTTCTTGATTTCAAATTGGATGAACCAGAATATAAATCGGGTCTTGAAGCAAAAGA
Source organism: uncultured Candidatus Saccharibacteria bacterium (assembly GCA_964438335.1). Lineage (GTDB taxonomy): Bacteria > Patescibacteriota > Minisyncoccia > Minisyncoccales > CAYTKG01 > CAYTKG01. The sequence continues at coordinate 115 of CAYTKG010000021.1, forward strand.
AAATAATGCTTCTTATGAGGCCTCTCTAAAAGTAAAGACAAGATTAATCAATTTGAAGACAAAAGAAATCAAAGAGCAAGACGTTTTTCTGTGCGATTTTCCTTTGATGACAAAAAGAGGCACTTTTATCATCAATGGAGTAGAGAGAGTCGGTGTCTCCCAGCTTATTCGTTCGCCGGGAGTTTTTTTTACTTCTCGAAGAATTAGAGGAAAAGAATATTTTGGCGCCAAAATTATTCCCAATCGAGGCGCTTGGCTGGAATTTGAAACTGATCCCTCGGGTTTTATTGGGGTTAAGGTTGACCGAAGAAGAAAAGTGGCGGCCACCACTCTTTTAAGGGCTTTCGGAATTGAAAGCGATGACCGGATTAAAGAACTTTATAGAAAAGTTGATATTGGTGAGACAAAATATATTGAAAAAACCTTAGAAAGAGATTCGACTAAAACAACAGCCGAGGCTCTAGTTGAAATTTATACAAGATTAAGACCGGGTGAAATGGTAACTCCCGAGACGGCTAAGGAACTGATTGAAAATATGTTTTTTAATTTTAAAAGATACGATTTATCGAAAGTAGGAAGATGGAAAACTTGGCAGAGATTGCCGGAGTTAAAGCCGAAAACAGAAGAAGTTTCTCTTGAGGACCGGATTCTGAAAAGGGAAGACGTAATCGTTGCCATTCGGGAGATTATTCGTTTGAATAATACGCCGGAAGCCAAGGCTGACCAAATTGATCATTTGGGCAACCGCCGGGTTCGACTTTTTACCGAGGTTCTTTTGAATAATTTAAGGGTGGGTTTAATGCGAATTGAGAGAATTGCCAAAGATAGAATGGCGGCTCTTGACATTGACACCGTTACGCCGGCCCAATTGATTAATCCTCGTCCTTTTATGGCCCAAGCTCAGGCTTTTTTTGCTTCCAGTCAGCTTTCTCAATTTATGGACAATGAAAATCCGCTGGCAGAATTAGAACACAAAAGGAGATTAGCGGCTACTGGCCCGGGCGGATTAACTAGAGAAAGAGCCGGTTTTGAAGCAAGAGATGTTCAGCCGTCACATTACGGTCGAATTTGTCCTATTCAAACACCCGAGGGCCCTAATGTTGGTTTAATTAATTATCTTGCCGTCTTTGCCAAAATCAATCCTTTTGGTTTTATTGAAACTCCTTATTTCAAAGTTAAAAACGGTCGAGTTTTAAAAGAAATCAAATACATGACGGCCTATGAGGAGGAAAGACATATTATCGCTTCAGGCTTAGTGCCGGTTGATCATCAGGGCCGAATTTTAGATAAAAAAGTAGAAGCCAGAATTAATGGAGAGCCGGGAGTAGTTGAGAGAAATAAAGTAGAGTTCATTGATGTTTCGCCCCAACAAATTCTTTCGGTGGCAACTGCCTGCATTCCTTTCCTAGAAAGCGATGATGCTAATAGGGCCTTGATGGGGTCTAATATGCAGCGCCAGGCAGTACCCTTAATTAAACCGATTCCACCCCGAGTTCTTACAGGAATGGAAGAAAGGGTGGCTTTAGATTCGGGTGAATTATTGACCGTTGAGGAAGCGGGAACGATAGTCGAGGTAGATGGCGAGCATATAAAAATAGAAACCGAAAGCAAAAAATCAGAAACAAATTATAAAGTTTACGAACTTAAAAGATTTTTAAAAAGCAATCGAGATACTTGTTTCCATCAAAGGCCGGTGGTGAAAAAAGGACAGAAAGTTCAAAAAGGTGATATTTTGGCCGAAGGAGGTTCCATTTCTCATGGCCGGTTGGCTTTGGGCAAAAATATTTTGGTTGCCTTTATGCCGTGGAGAGGAACGAATTTTGAAGATGCGGTTTTGGCTTCGGAAAGAATTTTAAAAGACGATGTTTTTACCTCGATTAATATCAAAAGTTATTCTTGTAGCGTCAGAGATACCAAACTCGGACCCGAGATTACTACTTGGGATATTCCTAATGTTGGCGAAGAAAGGCTGAAGGATTTAGACGAAGAGGGGATTGTCAGGATCGGCGCCGAAGTGAGTTCGGGCGACATTTTAGTGGGTAAGATTTCTCCTAAGGGCAAGGAAGATTTAACCGCTGAAGAAAGATTGTTACAGGCCATATTTGGCGAGAAGGCGAGGGATGTTAAAGATACCTCATTAACAATGAAATATGGGGAGGAAGGGAGGGTAATTAAAACAAAAATTTTTTCCCGGGAAAAAGGGCATCGATTAGATCCGGGAGTCCTCAAACAGATTGAGATAACGGTGGCCCAATTAAGGAAGTTAAGAGCAGGCGATAAATTAGCCAATCGCCACGGAAATAAAGGAGTAATTTCCAAAATACTGCCGGAAGAGGATATGCCTTTTATGGAAAACGGGAGACCGATTGACATTGTTTTCAATCCAACCGGGGTGGGTAAACGAATGAATATCGGCCAGATTTTTGAAACTCATTTAGGTTTTGCCGCTAAAAAATTGGATTATTTTGCCATTTCTCCTTGTTTTGCTGGAGCCACTGAAGAAGAAGTGAAAGAAGAATTGAAAAGGGCAGGCATTCCCGAGGATGGTAAAGTAGTTCTTTTTGACGGCCGGACCGGCAAACCGTTCGACCAGAAAGTGACAGTTGGTTATATGTATGTGATGAAATTGGGCCATATGGTCGAAGACAAAATTCATATGAGGTCTATTGGCCCTTATTCTTTAATTACTCAACAGCCTTTGGGCGGAAAAGCCCAATTTGGCGGCCAAAGATTTGGAGAAATGGAGGTTTGGGCCTTGGAGGGTTATGGAGCCGCTTATTCTCTTCAGGAAATACTGACAATTAAATCCGATGATGTGCCCGGAAGAACTATTACCTATCAGGCAATTTTAAAAGGAGAAGAGATAAAACCGCCAACAACACCTGCTTCTTTTAATCTTTTGATAAACGAACTAAAGTCACTGGCTTTAAATATCGAGATTAGAGAAGGTCAAAAAGGTCAATCTTAGTAATAGACCTTAATATCAATAAGGCTTTGTTTATGAAAGTAGAAGAACTTAAATCAATCGCCATTCGTCTTGCTTCTCCGGAAGAAATTCTTTCTTGGTCTCACGGAGAAGTAACCAAGCCCGAGACGATTAATTATCGAACTTTAAGACCGGAGAAAGACGGTCTCTTTTGTGAACGAATTTTTGGGCCAACAATTGATTATCAGTGTTATTGCGGCAAATATCGAAAAATAAGATATAAGGGAGTAATTTGCGACCGATGCGGGGTTGAGGTCACTAAAAGTATTGTTAGAAGAGAAAGAATGGGCCATATAAAATTGGCCTGTCCCGTTTCTCATATTTGGTTTTTGAGAAGCGTTCCTTCAAGCATGGGTCAGGTTTTGGATATTTCCCGGACAAAATTGGAAAGAGTAGTCTATTTCGCCGCTTATATTGTGATTTCGGTTTCAGAAAAAGCCAAGCAAAAAGCTTTAGAAAACATTGAGAAAGAATATAAAATCAAGGTTAAAACCCAAAAGGCGAAAATTAAAGATAAAAAGGAGTTGGATTTGACGCTGAAAAAATTAGAAGAGCTAAGGGAGAGGGCAGTTGCTCAATTAGAAAAAATAAAACCCTTAGCGATTTTGTCAGAGATTGAGTACCGGGATTTAAGTTTGAAATACGGCCAGATTTTTACAGCCAAAACCGGAGCCGAAGCTCTTTATGAAGTATTTAAAGAAATTGACTTAAAAAAGGAGATTGAAGAATTGAAGCAAAAAATTGAAGCAATGCCGGCTACCGGCAGAAAAAATATTCTTCGCCGGTTAAGATTTTTTGAAGCAATGGAAAAAGCCGGTATCAGGCCTGAATGGATGTTTTTGACGATTTTACCGATTTTGCCGCCTGACTTAAGACCGATGGTTCAGTTAGATGGAGGCAGATACGCTTCTTCTGATCTTAATGATTTGTATCGAAGAGTAATTAATAGAAATAATCGTTTAAAATATCTTTTGGAAATCAGGGCTCCGGAAGTGATTGTAAGAAACGAAAAAAGAATGCTTCAAGAGGCGGTCGATGCTTTGATTGACAATGGAATGAGGACGGCCACAATGACAAGGGCGACCACGGGCGGCAGACGACTTCTAAAATCATTGGCCGATATGCTCAAAGGGAAAAAGGGAAGATTTAGAAGAAATCTTTTGGGAAAGAGAGTTGACTATTCGGGCAGATCGGCGATTGTGGTTGGGCCCGAATTAAAACTAAGTCAGGTGGGCATTCCCAAAGAAATGGCTTTAGAGCTTTTTAAGCCCTTTGTAATTCAAAAACTTTTGAAAAGAGAATTAGCTTATAATGTGAGAGGCGCTTCAAGATTAATTGAGCAAAAGACAGATGAAGTTTGGGCAATTTTAGAGGAGATTGTTAAGGATAAATTTGTCTTACTGAACAGGGCGCCTACTCTTCATCGGCTTTCAATTCAGGCCTTTCAGCCCGTTTTGATTGAAGGCAAGGCAATTAGTATTCATCCTTTAGTTTGTAAGGCCTTTAATGCTGATTTCGACGGAGACCAAATGGCGGTTCACCTTCCTCTTTCCGAAAGCGCCCAAAAAGAAGCAAGAGAGATTATGCTTTCAACCCTTAATCTTCTCAAGCCGGCCATTGGCAGGCCTATTGTTAATCCCACTCAGGACATTATTTTGGGTTCTTATTGGATGTCAAAAATCAAAGAAGGAGCCAAGGGAGAGGGGAAGATTTTTTCCAGCCCGGAAGAGGCATTGTTGGCTTATGAAATGGGAGAGATTGATCTTCGAGCTCGAATTAAAATCTGTTTTATTAAAGAAGCAACTAAGAAAGAAAAAAAGGAAAACATGGAAAAAGATAAGAAAGGGAAGCAGAAGAAGAAAAACGCTGAACCTTTAAGGCCGGCTTTTAACCTAATAGAAACCTCTGTTGGTCGACTCATTTTTAATCGGGTTTTGCCGGAGGATTTTCCTTTTCAAAACGAATTATTAGATTCTAAGAAATTGGAAAAAATTAGTTGGGCGATTATTGAAAAATACGGTCTCGAAAAAGCGCCTGAGGTTTTGGACAGAATTAAAGAATTGGGTTTTGAATATTCAACCAGAAGCGGATTATCTTTGTGTATTGATGATTTTGCCGTCCCAGCCCAGAAGAAAAATATTGTCAAAAAAGCCGAAAAAGAAATTGAAAATGTGGAAAGTTTGTATGCCAAAGGTCTTCTTTCTGATGAAGAAAAAACGGAAAAAGTAATTGAAATTTGGACAAAAGCAAAATCAGAAATAGAAGAAGCCCTTTTAAAAACTTTGCCCAAAGAGGGAGCGGTTTTTGCCATTGCCGATTCCGGCTGTCGAGGCTCTTGGGTTCAGCCGGTTCAAATGGCCGGAATGAAAGGTTTGGTGGTTAATCCTTTGGGAGAAACAATCGAGCTCCCGGTAAAAAGTTCTTTTAAAGAAGGCTTAGGAGTTTTGGAATATTTTATTTCTACCCATGGAGCCAGAAAAGGGACAGCCGATACTGCCTTGGGTACTTCCAAGGCCGGCTATTTAACAAGAAGATTAATCGACGTGGCCCATGAAGTAATTGTGGGGGAAGAGGACTGTGGTGACAAAAAAGGGACAATAATGTTTTTGGAAGACGCTAAAACGATTGGTCAGGATTTCGCCTTTAAGCTTGTGGGCCGAACAGTTCTCGAAGATATAAAAGATAAAAAAGGAGACGTTATTGTTAGCAAGAATGAAATTATTGATTGGCAAAAAGCAGAGCAAATTAAAGAAGCAGGTCTCGATAAAGTGAAAGTAAGAACACCCTTGACTTGTCAGTCCAAAAGAGGAGTTTGTCGGAAATGTTATGGTTGGGATTTGGGTCGAGCCAAGGAAGTGAATTTGGGAGAAGCGGTAGGCATTGTTGCCGCCCAAGCGATTGGTGAGCCAGGTACTCAATTGACCTTAAGAACTTTCCATAGCGGCGGGGTAGCCGGCGGGAGCGATATTACTGTTGGTCTGCCGCGAGTTGATGAAGTTTTTGAAGTCAGGGCTCCTAAGGGTCAAGCGGTAATCTCTCAGGTTGATGGTAAAGTGCTTCAAATTAAGGATCGGATTGTCAGAATAAAAGTAGAGGCGGGCAATCCATCGAAATTTAAAAACAATTCCTTAAAATCTAAAAACGGTAAAAAACAAGTTGATATTATTGAATACGAAATTCCTAAGAATTTAGCTATTTGGGTAGAAAAAGGCGATACGGTTCAAAAAGGCCAGCAACTTTGTGAAGGGAGTAAAAACTTGAAAGAACTTTTTAGGGTGGCGGGAAAAGAACAGGTCCAGCGATACATTATTAAAGAAATTCAAAGGATCTATGTTTCCCAAGGAGTAAAAATTCACGATAAGCATATTGAAGTGATTCTTAAGCAGATGTTTTCCAGGGTTAAAATTAAAAATGCGGGCGACAGCCGGTTTGTGCCCGGAGAAATTATTGAAAAGGAAAAATTCTTAGAGGAACAAGAACTTCTTAAAAAGAAAAATAAAAAACCGATTAAGGCTAAAGAAATTCTATTGGGGATTTCCAATGTTGCTTTGACAACCGACAGTTTTCTTTCGGCCGCTTCTTTTCAGCAAACGACTCGAGTTTTGGTCAAGGCGGCCCTGGAAGGAAAAGAAGATAAATTGAAAGGATTAAAAGAGAACGTGATTATTGGCAAACTAATTCCGGCCGGGACGGGATTTAAACGGATTAAAGATTAAACGTCTAAAAGAAGTATCATATAAAGAGGAAAAGATAAAATTTAGCTGGTCTTTTCTGATTAGAAAAGATGGTTAGGAAAAAAAAGAAAAATAAAAGAAGAAAAATATCGGGTCTTTCGTCGATAGGAAGAATCAAGAAAACATTTTTTACCTTTTTAAGTTTTTTAAAAAGACAATTTTCAAGTTTGCCAGGAAGGCTGAAAAGATATGTTTTAGCTTCGTTGATGTTTCTCTTGTTTCTTGTTTCTTTTCTGAGTTTTTTTAATCTTTCCGGTCGGGGAGGAGAATTTCTTCAAGAGTTTTCTTCTTACTGGCTGGGCGGAGCCGGTTATTTTTTGCCTTTGCTTTTTATCATTTTTCTTTTTGTTTTTTTGTTTTTTCCCAGAAAATTATTTTTTGCCGCCGTAATTTCCGGCTTCGCTTTATTAATAGGAATTTGCGGCCTTTTTTCCCTTTTGGGAAGCGATTCTTTTTCGGGCGGAAAAATTGGTCTCTTTCTGGCCTCCCCTCTGGAATCTTTTTTTGGAGAATTAGTCGCTTTTTTCGTTTTTTTAACCTTGATGATTATTGGCTTTTTTTCTTTTTGGCATCTTTTTTCCTTAATTTCTCGAAAAGAAGAGGGAGAAAGAGAAGAAGAAAAAAATTTTGCCTCTCGGGCAATTAAGAGGATGATCGCCTTTCCCAAGTTTAAGGTTCTTAAAATTGAACCGGAAACTAAAACTTCCAGATTAAGCCCTGAAGAGATTGAGGAAACGAAAATAGGTCCTTCTAAACAGTCGTTAAAATTAAAATTCATTCCTCCTCCCTTAGATCTTTTAGAAAAGGAAAAAGGGAAGGCCCATTCCGGAGACATCAAGCAGAATGCCTTAATCATTAAGAAAACTTTGGAAAATTTCGGGGTTGAGGTTTCAATGGCTGAAGTCAATATCGGCCCAACCGTGACCCAGTATACTTTTAAGCCGGCCGAAGGCGTTCGTCTTTCGAAGATTACCGCTTTGGCCAATAACCTTTCTTTGGCTCTGGCCGCTCATCCCTTAAGAATCGAAGCCCCAATTCCGGGCAAATCCTTGGTGGGAGTTGAAGTTCCCAACAAAATTAGAAGCAAAGTTCGGTTGCGGGACTTGCTTGCTCACTCTGATTTTCAAAAAGCCTCTTCTGCTCTTACTTTTGTTTTGGGAAGAGATGTGGCCGGCGCTCCGGTTTTCAGCGATATTGCCCGCTTGCCTCATCTTCTGGTGGCTGGAGCCACCGGCACAGGCAAGACGATATTTCTTAATTCTCTAATTTTATCCCTTCTTTATCAGAATGGTCCGGCAACTTTAAGATTTGTTTTGATTGACCCGAAACGGGTTGAATTTCATATCTATAATGAATTGCCCCATCTTTTGTGCCCGGTTGTTTTTGATCCTCAGGGAGCGGTTAGCGTTTTAAAGTGGCTTGTGGCCGAAATGGAAAGAAGATTTGAGGTTTTAGCCACGGTTCAGGCAAAAGATATCGCTTCTTTTAATGAAAAAGCGATGAAAGCTAAAAAGGAGCTTCTTCCCTATATTGTTTTGATTATTGATGAGTTGGCGGATTTAATGGCGGCTCGGGGCAAGGAAATCGAAGCCTGTGTAGTAAGAATAGCCCAAATGGCAAGGGCAGTGGGTATTCACTTGGTGGTTGCCACCCAAAGACCGTCGGTTGAGGTTTTGACCGGTTTAATCAAGGCCAATATTACTTCTCGAATCAGTTTTCAAGTAGCCACTCAATTTGATTCAAGAACGGTTCTTGATATGGCCGGAGCGGAAAAATTATTGGGTTTGGGGGATTTGCTTTATATCTCTGCCGAAACAATTAAACCCAAGAGAATTCAGGGAGCCTATGTTGGCGAAGATGAAGTTAAAAAAGTGGTTGATTGGATTACCAGAAATATCGTTCCTCTTTTGCCGGAAGAAGATGAGCTTTTAACCAGTTTGCGGGAGTTTGAAGAGGAAAGAGCGGGAGGGATGGAGGGAATGCCGACTTTTGACGATCCCTTGTATGAAGACGCAAGAGAAATTGTGATTAGGAACCGAAAGGCCTCGGCCTCTCTTCTTCAAAGGCGTTTGCAGATTGGCTACGCCAGGGCGGCTCGGCTTTTAGATATGTTGGAGGCAAAAGGAGTGATTGGTCCCTCGAGAGGCTCCAAACCAAGAAAAGTTTATATCGAACCCGAAGAACCGTTTGAGTAGTCTGTTGATTTCGGGAAAAATAGTTTTTGGTAGACGCTTCGTCCGCTCCAGCGGCGGACTTGCTCAAATACTCGGCAAAATTCTCGCCTTCGGCGAGACCAAGCAATTTTGCCTGCGTGTGCTCCCAAAAACTATTTTTCCCCTTATTTGTTAAAAGTTTACCCTGTACCGAACTTGTTCTGGTGCAGGGTTTACCCCGCTCCGAACTTGTTCTGGTGCGGGGCGTGTGCTCCCAAAAACTATTTTCCCCTTATTTGTTAAAAGTTTACCCTGTACCGTACTTGTTCTGGTACAGGGTTTACCCCGCACCGTACTTGTTCTGGTGCGGGGTTTATATCGAACCCGAAGAACCGTTTGAGTAATTGCCGGCTTGAATTTAAAAAATAAATAAATTATTCTTAAAACAAGATGGCAAAGAAAAAAGCGGAAAAATACAAAAAAATCCCCTTAAAAGAAGCGATAGAGGAGATAAAACAAAGGTTTGGCGAGGGGGCGATT
>CAYTKG010000022.1:0-9303 GCA_964438335.1 uncultured Candidatus Saccharibacteria bacterium
ACCCCTTCTTCATAAGTAGAACAAAGTTGGATTACCTGGCCCATTTGAGGCGACGAAGGATTCCAGCTAAATTCAGGAAAAGGATAGGCGTGAAGAGGGGTGGTGAAAGAATCACCATAGGTCCAGTCCGAAGAAGCATCATTGGTATCCCAAACTTTTAGTCGCCAGTAATAGGTTTGGTTAAAAGAAAGGCGTTTGCCTGATTCTGCAAAAACATACTGTTCAGAAGAACTGGCAATCTTTTCGGTATCCACTTCTATAGTCGAAAAGTCGGAAACAGTGGAAACTTGAATTTGGAAAGCGGATTGAGAATCGCCCTCATCAGGGTCAAAAAATTCCCATCTCATTCGAACCGGCGGGAAGGCCGAACAACAATAATCTGTTGGATTGGGGGCGTCAACACTGAGATTGCGGGCTTCGGGGGGATTATTTTCCTCGACCACAGAAAGAACTCCCGCCGTGGCTCCCCCAAGCCAATACAATGACTCTGCGCCACCTTCTTGTCTATCTCCTCCCACCTCCCCCAGGAAAGAAAGGACTTGAAAAGCAACCCAACTATCTTGAGCGTCCAAAGAAAGAGGATCAATCTGGCCCTGACCAAATGACTTCATATCATCAGGAAGAACGGCTTGGTTCTGTTGGTAGCGGGAAGAAACAACGTCATACTCGCCCCCTTCTCGAGAAAAGGCGGGAAACCAACTAGAAGGTGGGTTGCTTTCAGAACCCTCAACGTAATCATGGCGCTCAAAAATCTTAGCTTCGGTAGGAATCAAGCGTTCCCCCATTCCCGAGTTCGTTCCGATATCTATATACTGTGGACAGTAAAAATAACTCTCCTTTTCTTCGCAAACTGTTTCAACCTCTGCTAAATCGGGTAGTTTCCCTTGCGCATCCGGTTCGGGTGGATTACCGCTGCCATGAGCCCAGTATAGGTAACTAGGACGAGGCCAAGAAGGCTTATATCTCGATTCGCCATTACCAAATATCAAAAGGGAATCAATGGTAACAGATTCATCTTGAGGAATAAACTCAAAGATCATCATATCTGATGTAGTTCGAGGATTTGTATACTCCCCCCAGGAATTTATTTGTAAACGTTTTTCGGTCTCGGTTTCGTCGTTATAAGGAATAATCAACTGAATACCGTTATTTATCTGAAATTTGCCGTCGCTTTTACATTTAGGCTTATCACAATAATCTTTTCCAGCCGGACATTTATTTTTAAAAAGATAAGGGTCGGCTTCGCCTTTAATATTTATTTTGTCCCAAACCCAAGTATCTCCAATCGCCGGCAATTCCCATTGACCCAAATCTTCGCCGTCCATCATAACCTTAAACAAGTTGCCCGAGGAGGCAGGAGTCTTAACTCGCCCCCAAACCACAAAATCGTTCTCGGGCGTAGGCTGAGGAAGAATATAAAAAGGAATATGTATGGTTCCTCTTGTATCTTGAGATGTCTGAATATACTTTCCCTGAGAGGCATCCGGATCAAAGGCTATTTCCATTGGCGATTGAAAAACCTGGTCTTCGGCCTCAAGCCAAATCTTATCAGTTCCATATCCCCCTGGCACCTCCCCCTCTCCACTAGGAATATAATCCATATCGCTAGTAATCAGTAGCTTATCTAATTTAGCTTCTTTTGTTTTCCCTTTTATCACCAAAAAATGATGCCCCCACATAACCGAATAGAAATCCATATTGCTGATGTTTAAAGTCCAAGTCTGACCGCCATCCGGAACCCAGGCCTCGGGCACATGATATTTATAGACGGCCGTTTCTACATCAGTATCTGGAAAGGTAACGGTCTCGCCAACAATATTTATTCCATTAACAGTAATGTTTGGATCGAAATTGCCTCCGTGTTTACCGTTCCACAAAAGCCAAACATCTCCTTTACGAACATTTTCGGGAACAGTGACCTCTAAAGTATTATCAATATTGTAAAAACCCGAGCAATGCTCTTCATCATATCGGGCCATTCCTACCCCGCTAGTAATGAAAGAAATTCTTTCTGGGGGTTGACCTGCCTCTGGAATATAAATTGCGTCCTCACTATGCTTAATAGCCCGAAAATGATCTTGGGGAATTATTTGTTTTGGAGTGCTCGGAGATTCATAATAAAGTTCAGCTTTTGCGTCGCCGCCAGTCTGAATATAGCTTATATTAATGGTGTGCCAACCTGCAGACAAAAATACACTGCCTTGGCAATCTCCCCAACACCCCCAATTACTTTCCTCCGGGTCGCCGATCACCAACCTTCCTTTTTCATTGCCCATTTCATCCTTGTTGAAAGGACTATTGTCAATCCAAACCCAAAATGTTTCTCCTACGGTATCGGTATAAAAAGTATAAACTTCGCTGTAATCAATGTACAGCAGTCCCTGCCAATAAACCTTCACATAGTTTTCGTATCCTGTTCTTTGGCCGAGTAGGGTATGGAAATTCTCAAAATTGATTTCCCCATCTACCCATCTTCCTCTATAGGGGATAGGCCAAACGGATTTATCCGAAATTCTGTAAGGAGCTTGATAGATTCCGATTAGGCCTTCGGGTGCGCTTGCTTTAACCGTAGAAAAATCAGAAAAATAAAAAAAAGCGGCTGAAAAAAGAATTACCGCTACCAGAATTTTTCCAAAAACAGAATAATTGTTTTGAGAGAATCGTCTTTCTGGCCAGAATCGATTGAAAAATAACATTTTTGTTTGCTTTGCTTTAAATATTTTAAACATATCTATTTGCTGTCTTTTTTAATTTATAAATTAAAATTTTCTATTCGGTTCTTCAGCTGTTTTGGGACTATATTTAACCTAAGGGGAAAAAACTTCAATCCGTGTGGCTGTAAATTTCCGAAGATCTCTTATATCTCTTTCGGAAATAACTTCTATTCGATCACCCACTCGCAAGTCCTCAAACCCTATTATCACTTCTTTAAGAAAACTCTCCTTTTTCATTTCCTCTCCTATCCTTTCCTCTGGTATTCCTATTTCACTCGGCTTAACAAAAACTAATTTGGAGAGTTTTGTCCTATCGGTAACGAGCACTTCGACCATCTCTTTTATAATTTCTCCGCTTGGAGCCGTAGAAGAAGTTTCTACCGTAATAACTCTATTCTTAATCTGGACTATCTCTCCTCCAATACTGTGCTTCTCTTCTATTGTTCGAGAAGGTCTAAAACTGATTCTTTTTAAATAATAAAAACCGGCAAAGCCAAGAATGAAAAAAACGAGGGCTATGATAATAATAAAAATTTTTCTTTTCATAAATTTGCTCTTTACTTACTTTACCCGATTAAATCGTTTTTTAACCCTAAACAATTGTCAAAAATAAAAATATCACTTTCTTGACTCTATCACTTCATCAATTAACCCATATTCTTTTGCTTCCCCCGAGGTTAGGTAAAAATCTCGGTCAGTGTCTTTTTGAACCTTCTTTAGCGGTTGGCCCGTATGACGAGACAGAATCTTATTGAGTTTGTTTTTAATTTTAACAATTTGTTTGGCCGTAATTTCAATCAGAATGGCCTCACCCGAAACCTTGCCGGCCACCTGATGGAGTAAAATTTCTGAATTAGGAAGAGCAAATCTCTTTCCTTTGGTGCCCGCCCCCAAAATAATAGCCGCGCCTGAAGCAGCCAAACCGACACAGACAGTAGAAATCGGACATTTGATATACTGCATTGTGTCGTAAATAGCTAAGGCGGCAGTGACCGACCCGCCCGGACTATTGATGTATAATTTAATATCTCTTTTTGGGTCTTTTGAAGCCAAAAAGAGCATTTGGGCTACAATCGAATTAGCCATCTCATCGGTAATCGGGCCGGCTAAGAAGATAATTCTATCTTCTAATAATCTCGAATAGATATCATAAGCCCTTTCTCCTTTTTGAGTTTTTTCAATAACAGTAGGAATTAAATTCATAGTAAACAAGTTTTGGTTTTTGAACTTTATTATTTAGATTCTCCAGCGAAACTTTCAAGTCTTGCCAAAGTTTTCTCGTTGCGAATTGCTTCTTCAGTATAACTCCTCAATCGTTCAGGGTCAATTTCTTTCTTGGCTCGTTCCATGTCGGGATATTGACTTAAAATTTTGCTAACCCCTTCTGTAATTTCTTCTTCTAAAACCTCGATTTTTTCTTTTTTGGCGATTTCTCTCAGAGTCAAAAACCGTTTAACTCTTTTTTGGGCTTCGGCCTGGAAAGAAATTAAAAGCTCTTCTTTGGTCTTTTTAATTCTTGCCAAATATTCTTCAAAAGAAAGGTTTAAATTTTTTAAAGTTTCATTTTTCAGGGTTTCCAGCATTCTTTGTTTTTCCATCTCAATTAGCATCTCGGGAATTTCAAATTTACATTCTTTTTCGGTTTTCGTTAAGATTTCCTCTCTAATTCTTCGACTCTCGGCCAATTCTTTCTCAGTTCTTATTCCCTCTTTAATGCTTTGTTTCAAAGCCTCTAGATTTTTAAAGTTTCCCAAACTTCGGGCAAATTCGTCATTAATCTCAGGCAACTCGGTTTCAGAAACTTTTAACATTCTTACCTTAAAATCAATCTCTTTGCCTGCTATTTCCTGGCGAAAATGCTCCTGGGGGACACGGAGAGAAAATCTCTTCTTTTCCCCTTTTTTCATTGCTTTGAGTTTGTCTTCAAAACCGGGAATTAAATGGCCTTTACCTAACAAAAAAGCGTCTTTTTGAACTATCCCATTGTCAATTTGGGGAGAAGAAAATTCAATCTCGACGAAATCATCTTTTCTCGCCCCCCTCTTGATTTCTTTAATTGTGGGCCTGGATTTCTGAAGCCAGGTTAAGGTGTCTTTTATTTCTGAGTCCTCTACTGAAATTTTTTTTCTCTTAACTCCGGAAGCAATTTTTTTATAATCCGGTAACTCGATCTCGGGCAGAATAGCAAAAAGAACTCTAAAACGAAAAGGGTTTTTCCGGGCCAGTTTTAAAATCTCGATTCTTGGTTGAGAAATAACCTCTAATTTCTTTTCTGAAATAGCTTGGAGATAGGACTCTCTAACCGCTAACCTTGCCGCTTCCATTAAAATTTTCTCTTCGCCAATTTCCCGCAAGGCAATTTCCAGAGGAACTTTCCCTTTCCGGAAGCCGGGCAATTCCAAATTTTTGGCTAATTTTGAAAGAGCCGTCTCAAAAAAACCCTCAAACATCTCCGGCCCAATTTCAATTTCTAATTCAGCTTCCGCTTTTGGTAATCTCTTCAGTTTTATTTCCATTTTCTTCGTCTTTTGCTTCTTCTTTTTTAAATTTCTCTTTTAAAGAATCGTCTGGCTCCTCTTCTTTAGTAGCTCCAACCTTCTCTTCTTTAAGCTCTTCTTCGGGTTTTTCAATTGATTTAACATCAATTTTCCAACCAGTTAATTTTGCTGCCAATCTCACATTTTGGCCGTCTTTACCAATTGCTAAAGATAATTGATCTTCCGGAACCAAACAAAGAGCTTTATTTCTGGGCATAATTTTCACTTCTAAAACCTTGGCTGGCGAGAGAGCATTTTTGATAAATACAGCCGGGTCATCATTGTATTCAATAATATCGATTTTTTCTCCCCCCAGTTCGGTAATCACCGCCATCACCCTTGCTCCTCTTTGGCCAACTACCGCCCCAATCGGATCAATCTCTTCGGCCTCAGACTTAACCGCAATTTTTGTCCGAGAACCTGCTTCTCGAGCAATCGCTTTGATTGCTACCTGGCCGGCACTGATTTCCGGCACTTCGAGTTCAAAAAGTTTTGTGACAAATTTGGGAAAAGCCCGAGACAAAAAAACCAATGGTTCTCTCGTTCCTTTTTCTACTTTAAGAACGTAAAGTTTAAATCGCTGGCCTAATTTATAAAATTCACCCGGGATTTGTTCTTCTCTCGTCAGAATTCCCAAAACCTTGCCGATATCAAAGAAAACTTTGTTTTTCTCAATTCGTTGAACAATTCCGGAAATAATTTCGCCTTCTTTTGCTTGATACTCTTCAAGAATAATTTCTTTCTCCGCTTCCCTGATTTTTTGCAGAATCACTTGTTTGGCGGTCTGGGCCGCAATTCGGCCGTAATCTTCCCGTGTTTCCAAGGGAATTTCCAGCTCTTCGCCCACTTTAATCTTGGGATTTATCTTCTTGGCTTCTTCAATTAAAATATGTCTTTCCGGATTAAAACGAACTTTCCCTTCTGGCAATTCTTTTTGTTTTTTGCTTTCTTGAGCCAAGGTATCGGCCCGGGCCTCAAGTTCTTCATCGGTCAAAATCATTTTTTCGTCAACAACTAATTTAACTTGCCAAAACTTTAATTGACCGGTTTCTAAATCCAATTGAGCCCTAATCTTCTGGCCTCTCTTGCCGTAATCTTTTTTATAGGCAGAGGCAAAAGCAGCCTCAACTGTTTCCAACACTCTTTGCTCGGGAATTCCTTTTTCTTGAGCCAACTGAGCAATCAATAATTTTATATTTTTTAAATCCATATTTTTAATAAAGTCCGTTTTTCAACGGACCGTTCTCATTTTAACAAAATCTAAACCATTGTCAAACTATCTTCTTCGGTTTTCAACCGCTTTCTTTCTGCTCCGGTAGATACTTTTTTATCTTATTAACCAACTGTCGAGGAGTGAAATCAGTTTTAAGCAAATAGTCTTTAGCGCCCAAAGCGAAGGCTTCTCTTTTTGTCCTGGGCTCGTCGTAGTTAGAAAGAGCAACTACTGGCGTTGCGGCCACTTCGAGGTCTTTTCTCAGTTTGCCTAAAAAAGAAACACCATTTTCTGTGGGCAAGAGAATGTCTAAAACAATCAAGTCTGGTTTCTCTTTCTTTGCCTTCTCGAGCCCCTCTTCGGCAGTAAAAGCAACGGTTGTTTCAAAACCGGCTTCGACAAACTTATCCAAATACATCTTCGCCATTTCTTTCTCATCTTCAATTAATAAGATTTTGTAAGACATAAATTTAGCTTATTAGCTTTTAAGCGGCAGTTCGATATAAAACGTGCTTCCCTTGCCCTTTCCCGGGCTTTCGGCCCAGATTTTACCATTATGGAAATCAATGAACTTTTTGGCAATATACAAACCCAGGCCCGCGCCCTCAACCCAGAACTTAGTCCCGGCTGATCCCCTGGAAAAACTGACAAACAGTTTAGAAACCTCTTCTCTGGTCATCCCCTCTCCGGTATCGCTAATCTTTATCAATAAAAATTCTTTATCGGTTTTGAGATTTGATTTTTGAGTTTTGACCTTAACGGTAACGCCGCCCTCGCTGGTATAACGAATAGCATTATCAATGATATTAAAAATTGCCTGCCTGATTTTCTCTCTATCAACAAAAACTTCTGGCAAAGGAGTTTTTGGTTTTACAAATTTCAAACTTAACCCTTTTTCTCTCGCTTTCAATTTTAACTCAGCAATTAAACTCGAAATAATCTCCTCGATAAATGCTTTCTCGAACTCTACCTCGATCTTGCCTGTTTCCATTTTGGAAACGGTTAATAAATCGTTAACCAACCTTATCAATCTTTCGTTCGATTCAAAAATATTCTTCATTGGTTTCTTCGCCTCTTCCGACACTTTACCATAACTCCCTTCTAGTATCATTGAAATATAACCCTTAATAATAGTCAAGGGCGTCCTCAATTGATGCGAAGCAATCGAAATAAATTCGGTCTTGGCGGCATCTAATTTCTTAAGTTCGTAATAGGCTTTCTGTAGCTTTTCGCTCATCCTTTCTACCTCTTTCCTCCTATTAATTTCGCTCAAAACACTTTTTATCAAAGAAAAGCCTAAATAAAGAAAGGAAATTAAAATGACTAATTTCAATAATATCTTTTGCCACGAAGCTGACAAGAGAACATCCATCGCAAGAATCACTGCCGTTATTCCAACCAGCAATTCGGTTGTAATGACTTTAATATTAAAAAGATGATGCTTGCTGATAGCATAAGCAATGGAAACTACCATAACCACCGTAGATAATGGCCCCACCCAATTATATTCGAACATTCCTTTTCCGAATAAGACAAAATTTGTAAAAGTAGCTAAAGAAATCGAAATAACGGCCCCGACAACAATACATCTAATCTGGATTTTCTTTGATTTCGACGAAGTCTTATATTTCGATAAAAATTTTGAAAAAGCTATACTAAAAAGGATTAAAAGATAAACGGCGTACAAAATATACATTCTTCCAAACAGAATTCCATTAATATCGTCCCTTGTAACAATTTCTTTTATAATTTCGTCACTCCCTAAAATAAGCCAGGATAATCCTAAAAAACTCCCTATTAAAAAAACATGCCAAAGGAGTTTTATTTTTGTTTTTTCAAAAAAAAGGAAGGAGAAATAGACAAAAAAAAGCGGAATAGCCGCCACGGATATATACGCAATGTTGGTAAACAAGCTAACCAAGAAAAAAGAATGAACCACTCTAAAGAAAAAAATAGAAATAGACCACAGAGAAATAATAAGGGTAAGAGAACCATAAAGCAGATTTATTCGACTTTTCCTGTCTTTTTCTACAATAAAAAAACCAAGAACCAAGTTAACGAAAAAAACCACGATCAATAGAGAGGAAACAACATCCATATCTCGATGAAGTTTTTTTAACTTCAGCTAAAAGGTAACATTCTGAAAAGAAGAAGTTTAAATTTGTTTACCTTTTTAAATTTATACTCATTATCGTTAATCTTCTCAAATATCAATCTGTTGTTGAGTAAACGATGGAAATACCTTGCCGATTCTTCTCTTAAAAAATAAACAGGAGAAACGGGGTTTCCTTCCTGGCTAAAATAAGGGCGCAAATGTTCTCTATTGTAAACCTGTTTATACGGTTTTATGAAATGAAAAGGAATGCCAAGTTTAATGAGTTTCTTGTTAAGAGAACTCTTGCTGAAACCATAACCCCCTTCTATTCCCTGTCGGAGAGCTGATTCTAAGGCTGTGGCCAAGAGACCAATGAGCACTAGATGGCGAGGAAGGAATTCTCCCTCTATTTTATACTTTCTTGCAACTAAACGGCTTAGTTCTACTCTTTTGTCTCGAGGAATTTTCTTCATGGCTTCTGGTTCTTCAAATTGGAAACAATAGGTTTCGGTTGGCAGATATTTCTCGTGAATAAATCTCACGCTTCCCACAACATCATTATTAATCTTGGCAATAAAATAAGTACATTTTCTCTCGGCATCGTATTCATCCCGTTCTCTTCCGTTGGGAAACTGCTCAGGACGGAAATAACCATGCTCAACATAAACATCGTAGCGAAGCTTAAACATCTCGTCCATTTCTCTTTCTTCCGTTGGCTCGCCAAAATATATCGTATAGAGTTTG